>JAGHYO010000327.1 GCA_017743605.1 Thermoflexus sp.
GCGGCGGGGCGCCCCCACCCTCTGGAACGTGGGCTACCTGCGCCGCCTGTTCTGGGACGGGCGCGCCACCTCCCTGGAGGAGGCGGCCCGTATGTCCCTCACGGATCCTCGGGAGATGGCCGCGGACCCGGAGCGCCTGGTCCGGGCCCTGAAGGCGATCCCGGAATACCGGGAGCGGTTCGACCGGGCTTTCGGGGGCCGGGACGGCTCGGCGGTGACGTTTGAGAACATCGCCAAGGCCATCGCCGCTTTCAAGCGCACCCTGGTCAGCCAGAACTCTCCCTTCGATCGCTTCGCCGCCGGCGACGCCGCAGCCCTCACCCCCGCCCAGCGACGCGGCCTCAACCTCTTCCGCTCCGGCCGCACCCGATGCTTTGAGTGTCACACGCTCCCCTTGTTCGGCTCCTCGGACTTCCGGGTCATTGGGGTGCCGGATCTCCCGGGAGGGCCGGCGGATCGGGGCCGCGCGGAGGTCACCGGCTCCCCTCGGGACGAGCGGGCCTTCAAGGTGCCCACCCTGCGCAACGTGGCCCTCACCGCGCCCTATATGCACAACGGGATCTTCGCCACCCTGGAGGAGGTGGTGGACTTCTACAAAGATGGCGGAGGACGGGGCCGGGGCATGGATCTGCCGAACTTAGACAGCAAGATCCAGCCCTTCCGCCTGAGCCCGGAGGAACGCGAGGACCTGGTGGCCTTCCTGTATGCCCTGACGGATGAATCGGCCATGCCCCCGGTGCCCGAATCCGTCCCCTCCGGCCTGCCGGTGGTGCCCCGCCTGGAGAACCCCGCTCGCGCGGTGGCCGCCCGTTACAACGTGGGGGCCGCCGCCGCGTCGGAACCTCCTCGCGCTCCGCAGACCCGGGTGGTCCGACCCGGTGAGTCCATCCAGGCGGCCCTGGATCAGGCCGGCCCCGGGGACACCATCCTGGTGGAGCCCGGGATCTACCGGGAGTCCCTGGTAGTAGAGGTGGAGAACCTCACCCTGAGGGGAATCGTCCGGGACGGCCAGCGGCCGATCCTGGACGGGGAAGGCATACGCGGGGACGGCATCATCGCCACCCGGGACGGGTTCACGGTGGAGAACTTCATCGTGCGCCATTACACCAACAATGGCATCGTGGTGCCCGGCGCCCGGGGGATCGTGATCCGGGACGTGGTCACCGAGGACACCGGGGCTTACGGCGTGTATCCGGTGGGCAGCGAGGACATCCTGATCGAACGGGTGGTGGCCACCGGGGCCTGGGACACCGGCATCTACATCGGTCAATCCCGCAATGGGGTGATCCGCGACAGCGAGGCCTACGGCAACGTCAGCGGGATCGAGGTGGAGAACTCCGTGAACATCACGGTGGTAAACAACTACGCGCACGACAACGCGGCCGGGTTGCTGGTCTTCGTCCTGCCCAATCTGGAGTCGAAGGTAGGCTCCCGCAACCGGATCATCGGCAACCGCATCATCCGCAACAACGGACCCAACTTTGCCAAACCGGGGGCCATTGTGGGCAACGTCCCCTCGGGGACCGGGATCCTGATCATGGCGGCGGATGAGACCGAGGTGACCGGCAACGAGATCCGGGACAACGCCTCGGTTGGCATCGCCGTGGTGGGCCTGCACCAGGTCTTCCCGAAGGGGACGGTCTTCGACGTGGGGGCCATCCCGGAGCGCAACTGGATCCACGACAACGTTCTGGTCCACAATGGATTCAACCCGGATCCGAAGGTGCGGGCGGCGGGGCTGCCAGGGGCGGACCTGCTGTGGGACGCCAGCGGATGGGATAACCTGTGGCGGGAAGCGGGGGCCCGAGCCTTCCCACCCTTCCTGCCCGGGCCGGACTGGCCATGGCCGGTCCGGCGGGCCTACTGGCGGCTGCTCCAGCTGCTGGTGCAGCTTTTGGGATAGCCGGATCCCGGAGGTCGCGATGCCGGAACAACCGGTCGGCGAGGACAGTATTTTTTACGCTGTTCACACCGATGTCCACGCGCGTCACACCCTGCTCCTGATCCACGGTGCCGGAGAGTCCCATCTGGTGTGGCCCGGGGCGCTGCGGAACCTCCCGGGGGCGACCGTTTACGCGCTGGATCTGCCCGGCCACGGCCGGTCCCGGGGGCGCGGGCGCTCCTCCATCGCGGACTACACCCGGGTGGTGGTGGAGTGGATGGCCGCCCTGGGGTTGCCACCGGCCATCTGGGTGGGTCACTCGATGGGCGGAGCCATCGCCCAGTGGGCGGCCCTCCACCATCCGGAGCGCGTGGCGGGGCTGATCCTGATCGCCACCGGGGCCCGCCTCCGGGTCAGCCCTCAGATCCTCGAAGGCCTGCGGTCCGATTTCCACCGCACGGTCGAGCTCATCACCGAGTGGAGCTGGGGAGTGGATCCACCAGTTCGGCTGGTGGAGGAAGGACGCCGCATGCTCCTCTCCGCGGACCCCCGGGTGATGGAAGGGGATTATCGGGCGTGCGACGCCTTCGACGTGATGGGCCGCCTGGGGGAGATCCGAGCCCCCACTCTGGTGATCGGCGGGACAGCGGACCGGATGACGCCCTTCAAATATGCGGAATATCTGGCGGCCCATATCCCGGGCGCGCGGCTGGTGCGGATCGAGGGGGCAGGCCACATGGTGATGCTGGAGCAGCCCGAAGCCGTCGCCGAAGCGATCCGGTCCTTCCTGACGGAGATTGCCTCCCGCACAGGTCCGGATGCCTGAATCCCTTCTCGGAGTCACAGCGCGCGGATGATCGCGATCGGAGTGGATATCCTGGAGATCCGACGGATGGAGCAGGCCATCGCCCGCTTCGGGGACCGTCTGCTCCGGCGGGTTTTCACGCCGGCCGAACGGCAGGCATGCCGCGGGCGGGTGGCTGAGTATGCGGCCCGCTTTGCGGCCAAGGAGGCTGTCGCCAAGGCCCTGGGGGTGGGCCTTCGGATCATGGCCCGCGAGGGCATCGGATTTCACGATGTGGAGATCCTCCCGGACCACCGGGGACAGCCTCACGTACACCTGCGGGGATGGGCCGCGGAGCGCGCCCGGGTGCTGGGCCTGAAGCAATGGGCGGTGAGCATGACCCACGACGGGGGGTTCGCCATCGCGGTAGTGGCCTCCATCGGAGGGCTTCCACCTCTTGATCTTCCCTCGGAGCGCCGTTCATGACGAGCTCCCCCCCGCTCCCCTGGCTGCGCCCGCCTGAGCGCTCCCCGGTC
>JAGHYO010000328.1 GCA_017743605.1 Thermoflexus sp.
ACGCGCGAGGGCCGCGCCAGAGGGCCTGTAAGCCGGGTTCTGTCCCCCGTGGGGAGCCACGGGGTGGCGGTCATCTCTCTGGGACGGCGGTTACCCGCCGCCTCAAGCGGCCTACCCGCGGGCATTGGGCGCGGGGCAGCCCCGGCGCCCCGAAGGGCGCCGCGCCCGCTGCTTGGCCTTGCTCCGGGTGGGGGTTGCCTTGCGCCGGAGCGTTGCCGCCCGGCCGGTGGGCTCTTACCCCACCTTTTCACCCTTGCCTCTATGACCCCGGGGTTCCCCCGGGCGGATCGGCGGTCTGTTTTCTGTGGCCCTGTCCACGGGTCGCCCCGTCCGGGTGTTACCCGGCACCCTGCCCCGCTGGAGCCCGGACTTTCCTCAGGCCAGGAAATCCCCGACCCGCGACCGCCTGGCCTTCTGGCACGGCCCATGCGTATTTTAACTCAGGACGACGTTTCCCGTGTTACGGCCCGTCTGTGGTCTGACGCAGGGCTTCTAAGACGCGGCCGAGGGCCTCGATCTCGGTGCCGTAGGCAGCCCAGTCGCCCCGGCGGATGGCCTCCTGGGCCCGCTGGTAATGCGTGTAGGCCTCCTGGATGAGGGCGGCGACATCCCCGCCCGGGGTCGCCGGAGGGCCGGAAAGCGCAGGGGCCTCCGCCGCGCCGATGGCCTGGGCCAGCGCCTGCTCTAGGGTGGGCGCCATGGCCACCCGCTGCTCAGTGGCCACGATCACCTGCTTGAGCTCCGGGATCTGCCCCTGCTCGGCCAGCAGATACAACGGCTCCACATACAGGAAGGCCTCCCCAATGGGGATCACCAGCAGGTTCCCCCGGATGACCCGACTGCCCCGCTGGCTCCACAGGGTGAGCTGGGCGGAGATCGTGGGCTCCTGATCGATCCGCGCCTCGATCTGCTGCGGGCCGAAGATCAGCCGCTCCTTGGTCAGCCGATACAGGATCACCTCCCCATACCGCCCGGGGTCCGAGCGGGCCGCCATCCAGGCGATCATGTTCTGCCGCCCGGAGGGCGTGAAGGGAAGGATCAGGACGAACTCCACCGGTCCCTCTGGATCCACCCGGGTGAGCACGTAGTAGGGCTCCATGGGCTGGGGCTCGGAGCCGAAGATCTCCGTCGGGACCGCCCACACGTCCTCCTTGTTGTAAAAGGTGCGGGGATCCTGCACGTGATACGTCCGGAGGATGTCCGCCTGGATCCGGAAGAGGCCCTCCGGGTAGCGCAGATGGGCCTTGAGGCCCTCCGGCATCTCCGAGAAATCCCGCCAGAGGGCGGGGAAGATCCGCCGCCAGGCCCGGATCAGGGGCTCATCCTCCACCACGTAGAAGGTCACCGTCCCGTCGTAGGCGTCGATCACCGCCTTCACGCTGTTCCGGATGTAGTTGAGGTCCCCGTGCGGCTGGCTATACGGGTAACGATCCGTCCACGTATACGCGTCCGCCACCCAGACGATCCGACCGTCCAGGATCACCGCGTAGGGGTCCGGATCGAAGCGCAGGAAGGGAGCCAGGGTGCGGAGCCGGGTGCGGATGTCCCGCCAGAACAGGATGCGGCTCTCGGCGGTGAGGGCGCCGCTCAGGATCAGATTGGGGTCCCCGAAGTAGAGGGCGAAGAGGGCCCGCCGCGCCAGCCCGCCCAGGCGGATGCCGGTGCGGCCCTGATACGTCGTGGTGACGTTCTCTTCCCCGCGGGGATAGTCGAACTCCGGCACGGCGGTGTTCACCAGGGCGAAGTCCACCGTCCGCTCCCCGAAGTAAATCTGCGGGCGGGTCAGGGGGATGGCGCCCACCGGCGGGATGTCCTTCAGCAGGAACACCGGGAGGCCTTCCGGAGTGAAAGCCCGCACCGGCACGACCACCACGCCGTAGCCGTGGGTGAACACCAGGTGCCGGTTGACCCAGGTGCGGGCCTGAGGCGGAAGGGCGTCCAGGTCCAGCTCCCGCACGCTCAGCATGACCTGGCGATACGCGCCATCGATGCGATAGCGATCGACATCCACGTCGACGAACACGTAGTAGGGGCGGATGCTTTGCAGCTGCTGCAGGGTCTGCAGCAACGGCCGGTAATCCCACAGGCGGATCCCCTCCAGGATTTCGGCGTTGGCCCGGATCTCCTCCGGGGTAGGGGCCTCGCGCGGGGAGAAGATCTGCTCGTTGAAGCCCTCCAGTCCATAGGCGCGCCGGGTGAAGGCGATGCTGTGGGCGATGTAAGGGCTCTCCCGGGCCAGCTCGTTGGGGCGCACCACCAGGGTTTGGATCAGGCCCGGGTAGACCTCCAGCCCGAGGAAGGCCAGGGCGAGCCACACCCCGAACCCCAGGGCCAGAAGGGCCGGCCGGCGCAGCCGCAGGTTGAGCAGCATCCCGGCCGCGAGGAGAACCATCAGGCCGCTCAGGAGGTTCAGGACGGGCAGGCGGGCGTGGACCTCCGCGTAGCCCGCCCCGAAGGCCACCGGCCGCTCCGCGTAAAGCAGCCGGTAGGCGTCGAAGCGATACCCCACCGCCATCAACAGGAAGAAAAGGGCGGCGAGGATGGAGAGATGGGCCCATCGCCACCGCCGCGGGACCGGGAGGACCAGCGGGAAGAGGGCGGCGAGAGGGACCAGGCCCCACTGGGCGGTCTCCTGCAGGGATACCCAGAGGGGCCACCGGAACACATACCAGCCGACATCGAGGCCGAAGAGGGGATCGCGGACGCCGAAGGGCTCCGCGTTCAGGGCCAGCAGGACCCTCTCCCACTCCCCCTGGAGGGCGTGGCCGAAGAGGAAGCCGACGGCGGCGGCCAGCCCCAGCCAGAGCCGAGGGGAGCGGCCCGCCGCGCGGGCCGCAAGGAAGGCGTTCAGCCCCAGGAAGAGGAGGGCGGCGCCCCATCCGATCCCGAAAAGAGCCGCCCGGGCCTGCCACTGCGTCCACAGGATCGACTCGTAGCCCAGGTCCCGGAACCACTCCCACATCACCCACAGGCTCAAAAGGCGGCCGGGGATGAACAGCAGGAGAACCCCCAGCCCGAAGAGCCCCAGTCCCCACCGAAGCCACCGCTCATAGGGGAGCCGCGCCCAGTCGATCTCCAGCTGTCTCCCTTCGAAACGACCCCCTCGCCGCCAGGCCATCCCAACCTCCCGGGCAGGATGTGGAGCGTCCTCCGGATCCGAACGGCGATCGCGCGTCTCTATTGTATTGTAGGGGATG
>JAGHYO010000329.1 GCA_017743605.1 Thermoflexus sp.
GCGCAGATCGCAGCGCTTACTCAGCAAGTTCAGGAGAACAGTCAGCAGATCGCGGCGCTTGCTCAGCAAGTTCAGGAGAACAGTCGGCAAATTGCGGCGTTGAGGGAGGAGATGCGGGAGCTGCGGCGGACGGTGGGCCGGATGGAGGAGCGCTGGGGGCTGGTCCACGAGAACATGGCCGAAGACCTGATGCCACGATTCTTGGCGCTGACCGGCCGTCAGGTGCAGCGGAGCGCGATGGTGCAGTTCGACGGGGAGGCGGATCTGGTCCTGGAGGTGGAGGAGGCGAATGGCCGTCGGGCCACGTGGGTGGTGGAGGTGAAGGGACGGGTGTGGGGCCATCGTCCCTTCGAGCAGATGTTGGAGCGGATCCGGGATACCGCGTTCCAGAGCCGGCTGCAACAGGGAAGGTTTCCGGAGCCGGTGGTTCCGGCCGTTTTTGGGCTGGCGATTTACGCGGGGGCGGAGGCGATCGCCCGGAAGTTGGGGGTGGGGCTCTATGAAGCCCGACGCGGGGAGGTGGTCGCCCCCCGGACGGCCACTGCACATGGGGAACCCTCGCCGGAAGCATCGGGATGACGGATGCGCTCCCGAAATGGGGAAAGCTCAATAGGCCCCCCGTTTCCGGATCACCGCCGGGATGGTCTGGGCCAGGATGGCCCGATCCAGCCGCAGGCTGTCATTGCGGATGTAGACGAGATTTAGACGCACCCGCTCGCTGTAAGGCAGATCCGCCCGCCCGGAGACCTGCCACAATCTGGTGATGCCGGGCCCGACGGTCAGCAGGTTCGGTTCCCAGCGCCCGTGGCGGGAGATCTCCTCCGGCGTCAGCATCCGGGGGCCCAACCAGCGCATCTCCTCACGCAGCACGCTGAACAATTGCCGCAGCTCGTCCAGGCTCCACCGGCGCAGGATCCGCCCTACCTGCGTCACCTGCGGATCGTCCCGCAACTGATAGTTCTGCCAGAAGGCTTCCTTTAGCCTCAGGTTCTGCTCCAGAAGGGCTTCCGCGTTCACCACCATAGTGCGGAACTTGAAGGCGTCGAAGAGCTTCCCGCCCAGCCCAGCCACCTGCCGCCGATAGAGCACCGGGCCGGAGGAATCCAGCCGGATGGCTAGGGCGATCAGGAGCATCAAGTGAGCGAGGAGGATCAACGCCCTATTCGCCAGTATGTAATCCATGACGGCGCTTGGGGTCTGTTCCAGAGGTGAGAGCCGGAGCCGCCAGTAGAGCAGGGGGACGCCCATCCTCTCCCGCACCTCGGTCCCCTTGGCCAGCAGCTCATGGAGGCCGGATGAGAGGCGCAAGTTGACCTGGGGATGGAAGGCGAGGGCGCGGAACGGGACCGCTCCACTAGTGCCTCCCGGGGGAAAACGCTTGCGGAGACGATAACCTCCTGGACCCCTGCTGCTCCGTGAGACGAGGGAGATCGGCCGGTGTGCCCAGCACCGGCAGGCTGGGCAGGACCCCCTGCCCGCGCAGGCGGTGAGGGTCGAGGACGCCGATCCAGTTCATCCCGGAGATCGGGGCGGCTCGGCCACCATGCGCCCTTCCCCGCCCGCGCCGATAATCAAGGCAGGGACCTGTAGCCGGCCCCTGGCCCGTAGGGCATAGACCACGCGTCCGGCTAAGAAACGTTCCCATCCCACCAGGACGATAGAGAGGATCGAAGAGATGATCGAGCGCGTCAAGGCGGTGAGCGGCGAAGACCAGCGCCCAGACTGGGATCGGTGCAGCCATCTGCAGGCCATAATAGCGAACCGTCTCCCATCAGCTCATCTATCCGTGCGTTCTCGGTCTCGACAACGTAGAGGATCTCGTCTTCATGCAGGGCGGGATGGATGGGAAGGGAGAGCACCTCTCGGGAGACGCTCCGCGCAACCGGGAGGGAATTGTCGTAGACCAGCCCCTAATAGAGCGGCTGACGGTAGACAAGGATCGGGTAGTGGACGCCGGTCTCATTACTGGCTTCTTCCAAGAACAGGACCGCTTTAGCAATGGTGGCGAGGGTGAGAGGCATGGCGATCACTTCATTGCGCGGGCCGACCTCGAGGGCCATCCGCGCGAAGAGCAACGCCGCGGTCCTGCTGGACACGGCGGTGGCAAAGGGCGCCTCGTTCTGCTGCGCGAAGCGTTCCCCGAACTCCGGCGCGCGGAAGCCCTGTGCCAAGCGCCCCGGTTCCAGCACTTCCAGGACAGCCCGGCGGGTTTCCTCATCGATCAGCGGACGCGCCATCGGGATTTTCATGGCAACCCTTGAGGGAACCGGGATCCCACGCACCTGCGGAGCGGTTTCATTCATCACGATCGATCGCTCCCATGGGGGAGAATGGGACACCAAAGGCGTGCCCCTTGTCCCGGCCTCACTGTAAAGGCGGGGGGTCGGGAGGCGGTGTTGAGGGGGTTAGAGGGCGGTAAGCCTTCGACAACGGACGATGCCCTCATATTTCGGGGATTGGCCTAAGCGGCAGTTTCCCTATTAGGTGTTGCTGAATTTGGGTAGCGGAACCCCTCTCTGCTGGACTGGGTCGCGTCTTGGGCAATCCCTCCGGTCACCCGCAGGCGGCTGTCCATGTCCCGATACGTGGATCGCCCAAACGGACCGCTGGTTTCTGTCTCGATGTGCTCCTTTTTTCACTCCTACACACAGAACCACCAGGGGTCCTGTTGGCCTCGCTTCATCGGGAAGTTGGCCATCCACCCCTCTTCCGCATGGGCCGCGCGCGAGGCAGCTTCGCTGCACCTGGTGAAAGAGGGTCTCTTCTTGATGACCCTTCACCCGGCTCAAACGGCAAAGGCACAACATGAATGATCCGTGGAGCGCCTCTACATGGGCCGGGGGGGATTCGAACCCCCACGGGTTGCCCCACGTGGTCCTAAGCCACGCGCGTCTGCCTGTTCCGCCACCGGCCCGTTTTGCTGTTCCATTTTAATTATAGCCCAGTCCCCGGAACGGGATTGACCAACGGGTTCTCCTGTGCTCTCCTTGTGATCCATCTATCTTCCGAGATAGAATCCCTCCGGAGTCCCCACGCTGAGGAAGGCCCATGCCTGTGGTGCTGCTGCTGGACATCGATGATGTGCTGGTGCTCCCTGTGGGCTACAAGCAGGGGATCCCGGCGACCCTGGGCACCTTTACCCAGCGTCTGGGATGGGAGATCCCGCTGCCGACAGAGGCGGATATCGAAT
>JAGHYO010000330.1 GCA_017743605.1 Thermoflexus sp.
GGGCAGGGAGGCCACGAGGGCCCGCAGGTGTTCGGGGATCTCCTCCGGGTTCGGCGCGGGCCCCCCGGGGGCAGTAGGCGGTCGATGCCCGCCCGGCAGGACGAGGACGGGGATCAACGGCGTGGGTGTGGGGGTCGCTCGGGGCCCCTCTCCAGAGGCCGCCGGACGCATGGCCTGCCAAGAGGAGAGCAGCAGGAAAATGGCCCCCAGCACGGCCGCGATCTCCACCCCCAGCAGGAGGCGATCCCGCCAGGTCGTCCATGAGAGGCGCAGGCGGGGCAGCCGGATCCGCCATCGGGGAGCCTCCCATTCCACCTCTGCGTGGAAGTGGGGATCCGGTGGGAGGGCCGGTAGCTCCGAGGGGGTAGGCCCCTCGGCGGGGGGCGGCGCCTCCACCGGAAGGCGTCCTTCCTGGATCCATCGCTTCAGGCGGACCTCACGGCGCTTCAGGGCCAGGGCCCGCTCCAGGTCCTCTAGGCTCGGCTCCTTGCCCATCCTCGACGATCCTCCCTCATGGGCTTGCAGGCCCGCGATCCAGGATCCGATCCTCCAGGCGCATATACCCCCGGATGAGGTGCCCGATGGCGAAGCGCAGCGGCTCCGGTGGCCACGGGATCACCCGCCGGTGGACGAAGAAGAGCTCCGTGAGGGGGGTCCGCCGCTCCAGGATCAGGTCGCGCACGATCTGGCCGTTCATGGTCGTCAGCGCCACGCCGTGGCCGATGCAGCCCAGGGCGTAGACCGCTCTGCGGTCCCCTACATATCCGAGGGCCGGGGCCATGTCGACGGTGACCGAGACCGGGCCACCCCACCGGTACTCGATCCGCACCCCTTTCAGGGAGGGGAAGACCTCCAGAATGTAGGCTTCCAGCTCCCGGAAGATCCGTTTGTTCTCATCGAGATCCATCCGGCCTCCGAAGGGGATGCCGACATCCCCTCCGCCCATCAGCAGGCGGTTGTCGGGCGTCAGGCGGTAGTAATGCACGAGGTGGCGTGCGTCCTCGATCCCTTGCCGGTTCCGCCAGCCGATGGGGGCCAGCTGATCCGAGGAGAGAGGCTCCGTCACCACGATGTAGGTGAAGGCGGGGACCTGCTTGCGGCGGACGAGAGGGAGCCGGTGGGAGTAGGCGTTGGTGGCGAACACCAACTTCTCCGCCCGCAGGATCCCCCGAGGGGTGCGCAGGAGGAAGCCGCCCGGCCAGCGCTCGATGACCTGAACAGGGGTACGCTCATAGATGTGGACGCTGAGGCTCTCGACGGCCTGCTTCAGTCCCCGCACATATCGGAGGGGGTGGAGGAGGGCGCAGCGGGGCTCCCACCAGGCCCCTAGGTAGCGAGGCGAGTTCACCTGCTCTCGCACGGCCTGGGCGCCCAGCCACTCGATCCCGGCCAGCCCCAGGAGATGGGCCAGCTCGATCTCCTTCTGGATCCGCCGGACGTAAGCCGGGGAGGTGGCCACGCGCAGGAACCCTGGTCGCTCATAATCACAGGCGATGCCGTAGCGGGCGATGAGCTCCCCCACGTAGTCGACGGCCTGTTCCGTATAGTGATGGGCTTCTGCGGCGGCTTGGCGGCCGAAGCGAAGCGCCGTCATGGAGAGGGTGAGCCCGAAGAGGGTCATGGCGAAGCCCGCGTTGCGCCCGCTGGCCCCTTCGCCGACTTCGGCCTGCTCCAAAACGGCGACCTGGAGGCCTGGCTCCGCCTCTTTGAGATGCAGGGCAGCGGAGAGGCCAGTGAATCCTCCGCCGATGATCGCCACGTCCACCCGGGCCTCCCCCATCAGGGGCGGGTTCGGCGTATAGGGATCTGCGGTCAACCGCCAGTAGCTCTTCGGCTCCATTTCGAGCGTCTCCAGAGGATGCTCAGGGCCGGATGGCTACCGCGAACACCTCCCGTTCGAAGAACCAGCGGAAGGGGATCCAGCGGAAGGCGAGGTGGCGCAGCACGCGGAAGAAGAGCCCCTCCTGGCGGTTTTGGGGCGGGGTCGAGAGCCAGACCCGCACGGGACGGAAGCCTGTCCGGCGCAGCGCCCACCACAGGCCGAGGGGCCCCTGTTCGTTCACATGAACGGCCTCGTTAACCGGGACGTTCAGGGCACGGGGGTTGAGCGGGTAGAGGTGGCCTAAGCCCTGGAGGGTGCGGACCAGGCGAACGAGGGGATAGGCGTAGGCGTCATACCAGCGGTTCGGGGCGGTATGGATGACCAGCATCCCGCCGGGCTTCAGCACCCGGTAAGCCTCTCGCAGGGCCAGGCGAAGCTCCCAGGGGAACAGGTGCTCCACCACGTCGAACAACAGCACGCGGTCGAAGATCTCCTCCCGGAAGGGGAGGTACTTGGCATCGGCCTGGGCCAGGGCGGCCGGGGTCTGCAGATCACTGGCCTCCCGGAGCAGGCGGGCCGAAAGCTGCACGGCGGCGGCAGCGTAATCAATGCCGATGGCCCATGCGCCCAGACGAGCGCAGTGGCGGACGATCTCCCCGCGCCCGCAGCCGACATCCAGCACCCACATGCCGGGGCGGACCTCCGCTACGGCGAAGGCGGCCTGGAGGCGCCGGGAGAGATGCTCCCCGTGCGTTCGGAGGAATTCCTCATATCCTTCACAGGCGGAAAGGAAATATTCTTCCCCGTACAGATCGGGTGGCAACGAGGGCTTCGAACGCGTTGTCGGTTTGCGGATCACGCCGCCTGCGCTCCAGCAAAGGATTCGTCTCCGGGTGAGCCGATCGGCCTGCCCCTCCCCATCTTAACCCGGGTGGGATGCTTCCGGAAGGCGGGAGAATGCGGAGATTCCCTTGCTGATCCGCCAGCCGGCGACGGTCACCATTCCCCATCCGATGAGATAAAGCCATGCGGGGAAGGTGGTAGGACGGGCCTGGGCGACCGCCTCAAGGCCGCCGGGCAAGGCGTTCAGACTCGGGGCCAGCACGGTATATAGCGCCAAGACCGCCCCCAGCGCGCCGAGCAGCCAAGCGACTCGGTCGATGCGAAGTACGAACCCCTGCTCGCTGCGCCAGGCCATCCGTGCTCCCACCGCCATCATCATCGCTGCGGCCAGGACCGGCGCCCAGACCGGCCCCCACCAGGGCAAGGGGATCAGGAAGAGGAGATCCCATTCCAGCAGCGAGGCGGGCCAGCCGATGAAAACCCGGAGCCAGACGTAATACAGGATGTCCCAGAGCCCCCAC
>JAGHYO010000331.1 GCA_017743605.1 Thermoflexus sp.
CGCCCACCTCCAGCGTGGACCTGGCCAAAAAGGCGCTGGAGGACATCCCGGTGGGGGGCAAGACACCGCTCTCGGCAGGCCTGCTGCTGGCGTATGAGGTGCTCTGTCGGGAGATGCTCCTGCGCCCGGAGGTGCGCCCGCTGATGATCCTGCTGACCGATGGGGCGGGGAACGTCTCCATCAGCAATCTGCCGCCGCAGGAGGAGGCTCATCGGATCGCCGCTCTCTTCCGGGAGCGGGGGATCCCATGCGTGATCATCAACATGGAACACACGGCCTTCGATCAGGGCCTCGCCCAGGCCCTGGCCGATCATCTGGGCGCCCCCTGCTATAACCTCCATGGGCTGAAGGCCGAATCCCTCTACTCCACAGTGCGCTCGGCGCTAAGGTAGGAGGGCCGGCGGAAGTTGGACGGCAGCGCTCTGGACAGCTACCCTGATGCGCGCATATGCCCATGCTGACCGAGGCCGCTCGATCTCGCTCCTTCCTCTGCGCCCATTCACAGGTGGATCTCCTCGCCCTGGCCCTGCTTGGGATGGGCTATGCGCTCCAGATGCACGGCTTGACGTATCACAGCATCTAACCGGACGAGGGAGCTGCCGTCTGGATCGCTGGCCTGCCCCTGAGCGTGCTAATCGAACGCACCAGGGCCTTCTGGGAAGAGGTCAGCCCGCCCATGTATTTCCTCGGGCTCAAGGGGTGGATAGCCCCAGCCGGAGACGGCGATTTCGGGCGGCGATTCTTCTCGGCATAGTGGATGATGACCGGGCTTGCCGTGCCGTTCTCAATTGGCCGGATCGCCTTCGGCCGACCAATCGGCCAACTGGCGCTGGTGCTGGGCGTGCTCCATCCCTACCTGGTCTGGTTTTCTCAGGAGGTTTGCGTTTACGGACTGCTCTTCACCCTGAGCAGCCTGGCCACGCTGGGGCTGCTGCGTGCGCTTCGACGGAACCGCTGGTCCGATTGGATGCGCTATGGACTGGCGGCCGCCGCCGCGTGTTATACCCATCTCACGACCCTCTGGATGATCGCTGCCCACCTGGCGCTGATCGCATGGGAGGGCAAGCGCCTATTGAGGCGGACGTGGGGACTGCTCGCCCTGGGAATCTTGGATGAGCCTCACCCCCCTGTTCCTGGTCGGGCTGGCCGCCCTGATCGCTCGCAGGAGCCCCTCCCTCTGGAGTCGGGCGTGGAGGGCCGTGGCCCTGGTGAGCTGGGTCTGGCTCGGTTTCCTCGGCTTGCAGGAGCCTTGGTCTCCCCACGGCGCAGAAGAGGATTGGCGCGGGGCAGCCGCCTGGATCTCCGCATATGCAGGGCCTGGGGATGGCGCGCTCTTCTTTGCGGAACACATTCGCTTTCCGTTCTTTCATTACTACCGGAAACCCTTGGATCATTCTGCGTTTGCTCATCCCATCCCAGATCGTTCCGCGGCCGAGAGGACGCTGAACGCCCCGGGGTTGGAGCGGTATGAGACCCTGTGGTATATCCGGGCCCATGCCGATTGGGCGGACCCTCGGGACAAAGTGGATCAGGTGTTGAGATCCCGATATCCGGTGCGGATGGAAATCTTCCCGGAGAAAATTCGGATCCGGGCCTATGCGATCCGTTGGCAGCGCGCAGATCTGCCACCGGAGGCGCGGCCGACCGCGGTCGCCCTCCTATGCGGATGGTTCCTGCGGGGGCTTCAGCATGCCGGCGGGCGCAGCGCGCGCCCCCGGGCCTATGGAGTTTCTCCGCCGACTCGACAGCTCCATCTGGCCCTCTACTGGCAACGCACCTCTGCTGGAGGCTCAGAGGTCCGCCTGCGCGCTGCCCTGATGGATCCGGAAGGCTGCATCCGCGTGGAGGCGCTCCCTCCGCACGATGGCCTGTCCTCCCGCCAGCCGACGTCCCGGTGGCCGGTGGGCCCGATCATTGTGACCGGGATCTGTTCCTGCCGGAGGATCTCCCCCCAGGTCGATATCACTTAGTAGTCTGGGTGGAGGGATCCGGAGGAGCATCTCCGCCACAGGTGGTGGATGAGATCAATGTTCTTCTGTCCATCTATGGGATGCAGGTGGGCGTCTCGTCACCCAGGATGATCATCCTCTTTTGGAAGAACGCCATCCTCCTTCCCGGTGGGAGCGATGGGAATTGGCTTAGGATCGCTTCGATCTCCACATCCCGGAGGATTTGCCTGCAGGCGCCTATCGCCTGGTGATCGGGCGCTATGAATGGCCTGCTTTGCAGCCGATCCGCGTTCACGGACAGGACTACTATCCGCTCACCATGGTGAGTGTTCTGCCATAGACTAAACTGCACGCTATCTCTCGGGGTTCCGGAATGCCCATCCATCGCCTCCTGAGGGATCGGAAAGCAAGGACAAGCCTTGCCTTGCTCTGGATCACTGCGCTCTGGTGGCTGTTCGCGTGGCGGTATCTGACCCCTGTGCCGGCCGATCGGCTCATGCTGGCCTGGGGGATTTCACCCACGCTTACGATGTGTTCCAGGATCTGGCCCACCAGGCCCTCCAGGTCGGCGAGTTCCCCTTCCAGGCTCTCTGCCTCTTCAGCGGCTATCCATACCAGGCCTACCCTCAGTCCGCCCTCTTCTATCCGGGGACCTGGATCACCTTGATCCCATCGCTGCTGGGAGGAGCTTCTCACGCTTCCCTGGACGCATTTCACCTCGAATCCCTGATCCATTTATGGATCGCAAGGGTAACCGCTTACGCGCTCTTCGCCCGGGAAACGGGAAGCCCGTGGGGCGGCCCAATCGGAGCCGCGGGTTTTGCCTTCGGGGGATATCTGACCGGCTATCCGGTTCTACAGGTCTCCATCGCCCAGGCTTCCGCCTGGGCGCCCTTACTCCTACTGGGGCTGCGCGCCCTGGCGGAGGGCCGAACGGTCGCGGGGTCCCTTGCGACCGGAGCTGCAGGGATCTTCATCCTGCTGATCGGCCATCCCCGGCTGACTCTTTACGCCTTCCTCTTAGGTCTCGTCTACTTCGTTTTCTGCCTCTTGCGGCCTGGCAGCATCCCCTATCGAAGGGCCCTCCGGGATGCGGCGTGGATCGGCGCGTTGGCTCTCGGCACTACCGCAATCCAGCTTCTCCCTACTCTGGAATACTACCAGCACTCGAACCGGGTGCGCCTGCCCTTCCCGGAATCCGGCACCGGCTTCCCGGTCCAGGATGTCCTCC
>JAGHYO010000332.1 GCA_017743605.1 Thermoflexus sp.
CGGGTATCCGCCAGGATCAGCCCGCGGACCCGCTCCGGATAGGCGGCGTAGAAGGCGAAGGAGACGTATCCGCCCATGGAGAGCCCGGCCAGGACCACCCGATCGATCCCTAAGAGGTCCAGCAGCCCGCGCAGATCCTCCGCGTAGGTTTCCATGGTGTAGGGACCTTCGGGGGCGCTGCTTCCTCCGAACCCGCGCAGGTCCACGGCGATGGACCGGGCCACATCCCCCAGGGCCTCGACCTGGGGGTCCCACAGCCAGCGGCCCAGGGGGAAGCCATGGATCCAGAGCACCGGGATGCCCCGGCCACGGAGGTCATACACCAGACGGATGCCCTGAACGGTGGCGAACGGCATCGCAGCCTCCTGATCCGGAGGATGGTCACCGAGATTCATTATAGGGCAACCAGTTCGATCCTCCGGGCGGTGCGGTGCGCCCGGCCGGAGATCGGAGGCCTCCATTCCATCAGGAGACCTGTTGTCATCGGAGCGGCTTTCGCCGCGACTTGACGTAGGCCGGAATTCATTTCGGCCTGTATCCTCCTCATCCGCATCTGCAGGAGCGGCCCTCGCCGTGACCTTCATATGGGGAGGGCCGTCCACGAATCAGAACACGAATACACGAATGGGAGATTCGTTTTAGTAGGAGCGGCTTTCGCCGCGATCTCGCCGCCTTGAGGACAGATGAGAGGCTTCCAAAATCGTAGGACAACTGCTTGCAGTTGTCCTACAAGGCGGCCAGGCCCGACAAAACCGGGACACACCCCAATCGGTTGCCGGATCCTTCCCAGCGATGGGATGGGGCTACAATTCGGGGTTGGCGGGTTTTGCACGATCCCTCGGAGCGGAAGCCATGTCCGATGCGCGGGCGCGAGCGGAGCACATCTTTCGGACGCGCTTTGGGGGCGCACCCCTCCTGCAAGCCCGGGCGCCGGGGCGGGTCAACCTGATCGGCGAGCACACGGATTACAACGAGGGCTTCGTCCTCCCCATCGCCATCGATCGCGCGGTCTGGGTAGCCGCCCGCCCGCGGACGGATCGGGAGGTCCATCTGATCGCGGCGGATTTCGGGGAGGAGGCCGTGTTCTCCCTGGACGGCTTGCGTCCGGGCGTTCTGCGGGGATGGGCGGCTTACCCGGCCGGCGTGGCCTGGGCGCTGGAAGGGGCCGGATATCGTCTGGTCGGGATAGATGCGGTGGTGGCAGGGGATGTGCCGATCGGGAGCGGCCTGAGCTCCTCGGCTGCCCTGGAAGTGGCCTTCGCTATGGCCTGGACGGCGCTGAGCGGCCACGAGATCCCGGCTCTGGATCTGGCCCGCCTGTGCCAGCGGGCAGAGAACGAGTTTGTAGGGGTGCGTTGCGGGATCATGGACCAGATGGCCGCGCGGTTCGGCCGGCGGGGACATGCCATGTGGATCGACTGCCGCTCCCTGGCGATCGAGTGGGTGCCGGTCCCGCCGGAGATGGTCGTGCTGGTAGCCGATAGCGGGGTGCGCCGGGCCCTGGCGGCCTCGGCCTACAACGAGCGTCGGGCGCAATGCGAGGAGGCGGTCCGACGGCTCCGGTCACGGGATCCGGGGTTGCGGGCGTTGCGCGATCTCACCCCCGCGGCTCTGGAGGCGGCCCGGGTCGAGCTCCCGGAGGTGATCTACCGACGGGCTCGCCACGTGGTCACAGAGAACCAGCGGGTGCGGGAGGCGGTGGACGCGTTGCGGCGCGGGGATCTCCCGGCCTTCGGAGCATTGCTCAACGCCTCCCACGACAGCCTGCGGGACGACTACGAGGTCAGCTCCCCGGAGCTGGACACCCTGGTGGAGGCGGCCCGGGCGGTCCCCGGGGTGTATGGGGCGCGGTTGACGGGAGCCGGATTCGGGGGCAGCATCCTCACGGCCGTCCATCGGGACGCGATGGCCGAGGCGGCGGAGGCGATGACCCGGGCCTACCTCGCCCGCTTCGGACGAGCGCCGACCCTGTTCCGGGTCGAGCCCGATGAGGGAGCTCGGGTGGAGCAGATGGCGAACCCATGAGGCCGGCGATGTCGACCCATCGGCCCCGCCACCCTTTCCGGGCGCTTCGTCACTGGAACTACCGGCTCTATTTCATCGGCCAGCTGATCTCGCTCAGCGGGACCTGGATGCAGACCATCGCCCAGAACTGGCTGGTCTACCGGCTCACCGGGTCGCCGGCCGGGCTGGGCATCATGAACGGCCTCTCGATCCTGCCGCTCTTCCCTCTGGCATTGTTCGGTGGCAGCCTGGCGGATCGCTTCCCGCGGCGCTGGCTCATTGTGATCACCCAGTCGCTGATGATGTTCCAGGCCTTCCTGCTGGCCTGGCTCACCTGGAGCGGTCACGTCCAGGTCTGGCACGTGTGGGTGATGGCGATGCTGCTGGCGGCTTTTCAGATGCTGGACGTGCCCGCCCGCCAGGCCTTCGTGGTGGAGATGGTGGGGGAGGAGGATCTGGGCAACGCCATCGCCCTGAACTCCTCCCTGTTCAACTTCGCGCGGATCATCGGCCCTTCCCTGGCCGGGCTGGTGGTGGCCACGCTGGGGGAGGCCATGGCCTTCTTCCTCAACGGCGTTTCGTTCCTCGCGGTGATCGCCGGTCTGCTGGCCATGCGGCTGCCCGGCTCAACGGCCCGGCGTGTCCGCGCGGGCTCCGCTTCGGATCCCCTGGCCGGGCTGGCTCGCATCCGAGCGGATGCCACGTTGTGGGGCCTGGTGAGCATGGCAGGGGTGTCCGCTTTCCTGTCCATGCCCTATACCACCCTTCTGCCCGTTTTCGCCCGCACCTCCCTCTGGGGCAGCGCGGCGCCGGTGGTGGCGCGCCTCTGCGGGCAGGTCGCCGGGAGCCGATGGGGTAGGGCGCTTCTGTCGTGCGGACAGCCGGAGGCGGTGGCCTACGGCCTGATGATGGGCGCGGTGGGGATCGGGGCGGTGGCCGGGGCGCTGCTCGCCGCCGCCTATGGGGATGCGGGACGCCGGGTGTGGATGCTCACCTGGGGGAACCTGGGCTTCCCGCTGGCGTTGCTGGGGTTTTCCCTTTCCCGTTCCTTCCCCCTGGCGCTGGCGTTCCTGATCCTGAGCGGGATGGCCTTCGTCTGGCAGAACGCCCTGGCCAACACCCTGATCCAGGTGAACGTGGAGGACGCGGTGCGGGGACGGGTGAT
>JAGHYO010000333.1 GCA_017743605.1 Thermoflexus sp.
GCCAGGGCCACCGCCCCCAGCCAGAACAACGCCCCCTCCAGATAGGCGCGCAGATGCTCGGCGACGGGAACCGGCTCCAGGGCCGGCCGGCCTCGAAGCAACCGCCAGCGCTGATCCAGCCGGTCCTCCGCGAACCCAGGCGGCTGGGCCGCCTCCACCGCCCGGACCAGATCCATCCAATCCACCCATTCATCCGGCAGGGTGGCCAGCAACTCGATGAGGGCCTGCCGGCCCCGTCCCCATTCGTAGTAAAGCTGCTCGATCCCCCCCATCCACCCCAGAGATCGCACCAGCCGAACCGTGGGATCCTGACGCCGGAGCCAGACGATCTCAAAGAGCGTCGCCCCGCTCCGCCAGATCTCCCACCAGCGGGCGATGGGATCCTCCTCCTCGGCGCCCGGAGCAAAGGGCAAAGATTCTCCCGGACCCTCGCCGCAGAGACGCCAGAGGATCTCCGCGATGAAGGCAGCGCCCTCCCATGGCAACCCTACGCGCTCCCCTAGCGCCTCGATGGCGCGGGGATCGAACTCATCTACCGGGACCGTCAGCCATTCGTAGGGAGGGGGCGACCCGGGATGGCGGGCCAGGCGGGCTTCCACCTCCTCGGGATCGTGGGGCCATCCCCACAGCCAGGCGAACAGATGGGCCCGGGGATGAACGCGGAGGATCCGGGCAGGCGGCCGCAGGATCCAGCCGCGGCGGGCCTCCTCCAGAAGCAGCCGAAGGGGCGGCGCCGCGACCGTCTGTTCAGGAGGAAAGCTGTAGTAGACCGTGGCCGGGAACGCGGGGGATGGAAGCCCGGAGAGCGGGAGGGTGGCCGGCAGGTGGGCATGGGGGCGCGGCCGCCCGTTGTGGCTCAGAGCGCAGGGGATCAGCAGGCCTTGTTGGATGGCCCGACGCCACACCGCTCGGAAGGCCGAGCGATCCCCTTCGGCCCAACGCATCCAGCGGGCTTCCAGCTCCTCCAGGTCCACCCGCTCCTTGCCGAGCAGGCGGATCAACCCGAGCAGGCGCTCCAGCTCCGGGTCCAGCCCTTGCCGCCACAGCCCCAGCCGGTAGTAGACGCTGAGCCGGGCAGCCAGGCGCCGCACCAGCTCCGGCTTCCGCCCGCGGGGCAGCGCCCAGCCCCGACGGCGAGCGAGGCGTAGCAGCTCGAGGGCCGTCTGCGGCTCCAACTGCGCCTCCAGGCGCTGGAGCTCTTCTTTGGCTTCCTCAGGCAACCCTCCCCCATCGAACAGCAGGGCCAGCCAGGCTGCTCCTTCGTGGGCGCAGGGTTTCGGCGATCGGCACCCGCAGCCCCGGACCCGCGAGGCCTCAGGGGCCAGCGCCTCCTCCGAGCCTGGACGTCGCCAGCGCGTCTCCATTGCTCGCGACTCCGTGGAGATGCTGGCGATCCATACCCTCGGATCCAGCGCTCGTAGATGCACAGCGCCGGAAGCCCACAGGCGGAAAGCCTCCGCGCGAACTGGGGCAGGAAGGAGGTCAAGCAGACGATCCAGACCCATTGGAGGAAGATCCGTTCTCGGCGGACGTCGGCGGGGGGAGCGATCGATACCAAGCGGCGACATCGGCCACGGCCGGGTGATAGCCCGACAGCTCCTCAGCCTCCAGGATCTCGTAGCGATATCCCCGCTCGACCAGGAACAGCTGGCGCCGGGCCGCGTAGTCCTGATCCACCGTGTCGCGGGTGACCAGGGTGTAGAAGTGGGCCAGGATCCCGTTCCGCTTGGGCCGCAGGATCCGACCCATCCGCTGGGCTTCCTCCTGGCGCGAGCCGAAGGTGCCGGAGACCTGGATGAGCACGTTGGCGTCGGGGAGGTCGATGGCGAAATTGCCCACCCGGGAGACCACCAGGCGGCGGATCTCCCCGCGGCGGAGCTGATCGAAGAGCCGCTCCCGCTCCGCCACCGGCGTCCGGCCGGTGATCAGGGGGGCGCAGAGGGCACAGGCGATGCGCTCCAGCTGATCCAGATACTGCCCGATGATGAGGACGGTGTCCTCCGGATGCTTGGCCAGGAGCTGGTGGATCACCGCCTCCTTGGCCGGGTTGGTGGCCGCCAGACGGTAGCGCTCCTTCTCCTCCGTGGCCACGTATCGCAGGCGATCCTCCGGAGCCATGGGGACGCGGATCTCGTGGCACTCGGCTGCGGCGATCCAGCCCCGGGCCTCCAGCGCCCGCCAGGGGGCCTCGTAGCGCTTGGGGCCGATGAGGGCGAACACCTCCCGCTCCAGCCCATCCTCCCGCACCAGGGTGGCCGTCAGCCCCAGGCGCCGACGGGCCTGGAGCTGGGCGGTGATGCGGAAGACCGGCGCCGGCAGGAGATGCACCTCATCGTAGATGATCAAGCCCCAGTCCAGGGCGCTGAAGAGGCGGAAATGCGGGAACTGGCGGAGGAGGTCCTCTTCGAAATCTCGATGGGGGCGATGGGTGAGGATCTGATACGTGGCCACCGTGACCGGACGGATCTGCTTGCGATGGCCCGTGTATTCCCCGACCTGATCGGGGCTCAGATCCGTTTTGTCCAGGATCTCCGCGATCCACTGGCGGGCGGCCACCGTGCTGGTGGCGATGATCAAGGCAGCGGTGCGCAGCCGGGCCATCACCCCCAGGCCCACGATGGTTTTGCCCGCCCCGCAGGGGAGCAGGATCACCCCGCTGCCGGCCCGGAGGAAAGCCTCCACGGCCTCCTCCTGATAGGGCCGCAGGCGGAAGGGCTCGCCGGTGGCGCGGGACGTAGACCGCAGGCGGAGGTCCAGACGGGCGCCCTCCACGTATCCGGCCATATCTTCCACCGGATACCCCAGGTAAAGGAGGGCCTGCTTGAGGGCGCCGCGGGCTTGGGGCTCCACCGCCACCCGGTCCGCCTCCGCCTCCCCGGAGGGGGCCAGGAAGGGGGCCACCACGGATTGGGCCCGCACCCAGGCCAGCAAGGTCGGATCGTCGGCCACCAGCCAGAGCCGCCCGTTTCCCATCTCCAGGCGGAGCCGGCCGTAGCGGGCCATCCAGGTCCGGATGTCCTCCCGCAAGCCCTCGGGGACCTGGCCGCCGCTGAAGCGTTCGAGGTCCTCCAGGATCTCCGCAGCGGTGAGGCCCAGGGCGGCGGCGTTCCAGATCGAAAGGGGGGTGATGCGGTAGACGTGGATCGGCCCGGCGCTCCGCTC
>JAGHYO010000015.1 GCA_017743605.1 Thermoflexus sp.
CTCCCAGCCACTCTCCTCGGGACCACGAGGCCAGCAAGCCGTGGTCCCGAGGAGCGTGGCTGGGAGCCGGGGTAGCCGGGCTGGTTTTGCTGCTGTTGCTGCCAGCCCGCGCCCGCCACGGGCTGGCTGTCGCGAGCTTCCTGGCGCTTTTGGGCGCGCTGGCGTGGGCGGCTGGGGTGATCCCGGCACCCATCCAAGCCCGGCTGGCTGGCGCGCTAGAGGAGATCCGGGTGATGGATGTGCGAGGAGTGGAAGTGAATCCGGCGAACTTTGCAGTGATCGAGCGGCTGGCCCACTGGCAGGCCGCCATCGGGATGATCCAGGAGCATCCCTGGCTGGGGGTAGGGTTCGGGAACTACGCCGCCGCCTACCCGGCCTACGCGCTGATCCGCTGGCCTAACCCTCTGGGGCACGCCCACAACATCTACCTGAACGCAGCGGCCGAAACCGGCATCGTCGGGCTGGCCCTCTATCTGCTGCTCTGGGCCGCCATCGGGGCCCGAACCTGGGCGGCGTGGCGGCAGAGCGTGGGATGGCGGCGGGGGTTGGCGGCCGGGCTGATGGCGGCCTGGGCGCATTTGCACATTCACCATTTCTTCGATAACTTGTATGTAGCCAACCTGCCTCTGCTCCTCACCCTCTACGGTGCCTGGGTAGAGATCCTGCTATCTGAAGGGAAGATCGAAAAGCGAAGCGAAACATCCTAACTTCATTTCAGAGGAATCCGAGCGTGGAGAGAAAAGCCGTCACCTGGTCCGCAGCGATCGAGTTCCTCCCCATTCCCAGAGCATATAGAAAAGAGGCGCGCCGGTTCCTGAAGTTCTGCGTGGTGGGGACAGTGGGATTCATCGTGGATACCGGGCTCCTGAACGGGTTGATCTTCCTGGGAGGGGTGATCCCGGTGATCGCCAAGGCGATCTCCTTCACCGCTGCGGTGACCAACAATTTCCTCTGGAACCGCTACTGGACCTATCCGGAGTCCCGCTCCAAGCCGGTCTGGTGGCAGGTCTCCCAGTTCTTTGTGGTCAACACCGCCGGGCTGGGGATCAACCTGATGGTGTTCGGGACGGCCTCCGCCTTTCTGATCCCTCGCCTGGGGATGAAATGGGGGGTGAACTTGTCTCAGATCATCGCCGTAGGGGTTGCCCTCTTTTGGAATTTCCTTGTGAACCGCTTCTGGACTTTCAATGACGTCCCCTGATGGCGTGGACGGATCCCGGCCTGAGGGTGCGGGAACCTTTCACGGAAGAGAGAAAGACGCTACGAGTGGAGATAGAGTGTTGTGCGGTCTGAGGGGATCTACTTCGAGCGGTCAGGTTCACCGAGGAGCTGCTGAAGGAGTTTGAGCGACAGGTGGCCTTGTGGACGTTGATCCCTTCCAGTGGGGGCATCTTCAAGGTTCGAGCGAACGGAGAGCTGGTGTTTTCGAAGAAGCATCTGGGGTGCCACGCGGAGATGGAGGAGATCCGCCCAGCGCGGGCCGCCTGGCCGTGCCCGCAACCAGCGGGTAGGCGCTCCGCCCGTTTCCTCTCCTCGTGTCATTGGTATCACCGCGCTGCAGAGATCCAACTCATGGGTCTCTGAATCGGTCCCGATGGCTGAAAAGTTATTCTTTTGGTTCGTTTCGATCCGAAATATGCCGTATTAGTTCCGGGAATCGTCTTGGAGCCGCGGATGGGGATCCCCTCAAACACCCCCATGCGGAGCGGAGACGGGCCTGGTGAGATCAGCGCGGACGTTCATCGGCTTCGATTCCACGGCAGGTCCCAGCTGGGCCTTGGCGACCAGAACCGCTACTGGCGTGGTCAGCTTGGCCGCTGCCGCATGGCCTCCA
This sequence comes from Thermoflexus sp., assembly GCA_017743605.1. Lineage (GTDB taxonomy): Bacteria > Chloroflexota > Anaerolineae > Thermoflexales > Thermoflexaceae > Thermoflexus. The sequence continues at coordinate 1,835 of JAGHYO010000015.1, forward strand.
GGACCTCGAAGCCGCCCATCCCAGGCAGCATCCGGTCGAGGATCACCGGGTCGGGCCGCTCTGGCTCCACAAGCTCCAGCGCTCGGAACCCATCTTTTGCGTAGAGGGGCTTGTAGCGGGCGCGCTGGCGCACAAGCCCGATCAGACGTTGGGCATCCGGCTCATCGTCCACGATGAGCAGGCGAGCCATATCCTTCCCTCCGGTTGGATTCGGGCTACAACAGACGGGGCTGATGGCCAGCCGCGAGGACGTCAGCCCCGCCAGCGGCCAGGTGGGCCAATCGGGTGGGCTCCGGCAGCCGATGGTCCCGCACACAGGCCATCACCGTGGCGATGGCGTTCTCCAGCGAGATCCGGTGGCCGATCGAGACGAACACCGGGGAGGCGCCGGCCTGAGTGCGCAGGACCGCGCCGATCCTCTCCTCTCCATCCCAAAGCGGAGACCATGCGCCGGGCTCATCCGGCGGCATCCTATAGCGCCCCCACAGTTTCGACTTCGCACATCCAATGGAGGGAAGATCCAGATAGACCCCCAGATGTGTAGCGATCCCTATCCGCCGGGGATGGGAGATCCCGTGGCCGTCCACCATCAGCATCTGCGGAGGGAACGGCAGGCGCTCCAGGGCGGCAAGGATGGCGGGAGCCTCCCGGAAGGCCAGCAGGCCCGGGATGTAAGGGAAGGTCACCCGGACCTCCGCCACGGCCTGGGCCAGAGGGGATAGATCGGGGAAGCGAACCGCGACGGCGGCGGCGCAGGCAAGCTCCCCGCGGAAGCCCACGTCGACCCCCACGATCACCGCCCCGGGCTCCGGCATGGGCCCCTCGCGGATCACCTGATCGCGCAGCCGTTGCTGGATCGTCACGGCCTCCTCGGGGGAGACATCCCATGGATGGGGTTGACGGGCTGGCAGGGGCATCGTTCACCTCGTCAGCGCAACCAGACGCCGAGCGAGCTCCCGGAATTGCTCCGCCAATGGGCTCTCCGGCTGCAGCATCACTATCGGCACTCCCTGATCGACGGCCCGATGGGCCAGATCGGGAGCTGGGGAGATGAAGCCGATGAGCTCCAGGGAGAGGGCCTCCTCGATTTGGCGACGGGTCAGGGCGATCCCCGAGACGGCCCGGTTGACCACCACCAGGCCGAGCTGTTGCAGGACCCAGCCGATCTGGAGCAGGATCTGGATCAACTCCCGGGCATGGAGGAGACACAGGGAAGTCGGCTCCATGACCAGGACCAGATACCGCAGCTCCCCCAGCAGGGTTCGCGCCCCATCATCCAAAGTATGTCCCATCTCGAAAAGCACGTAATCGCTGAGGGCGGCCAGATGGCGGGCGATGACTTGGATGTGAGCCGCGGAGAGCATCACCGGCCGGGGCGCGTAAGGGGTCAGCAGCATGCGCAGCCCGCTGACGTGGCGGGTCAGGTGCTTCTCGATCGTCGGAGGATCCAGCTCCCGGGGCGGACGCGCGAGGAGGCCAGGCAACCCCAGGCCTTGGGAGAGGCGGAGCAGATGGGCCAAGCCGCCGTGGGGTGCCAGATCGGCCAGGAGGACCTGGGGGGCTTGGAAATCCGGGGGCGACGTGCGCACGGCAGGGGGCAGATGGCCGCCCCCGAGCGCTAGGGTCGCCGCCGTGTTCAGGGCGACCGTGGAGGTCCCTACCCCTCCCTTCACGCCCAAGAATCCGATGGTGGCCGCGTGGGCCCGCGCCGTGGCCTGCGCCTTCGGGCGGGCGGCTCGCTGGAGCAGGGCCTCAACGCGGGAGATCAGCTCCGCTGGATGCACCGGCTTGGTCAGGTAATCATCTGCGCCGGCTTGGAGGCCAGCGATTTTATCCCCTACTGCCGCCTTCGCGGTGAACATTAGGATGGGGATGGCAGAGAGGCGCGGATTGGCCCGCAAGCGCCGACAGACCTCCAGGCCGTCCAGGTCCGGCATCATCACGTCCAGGATAATCAGATCCGGCTGCTCGGTCTGCGCTTTGGCCAAGGCCTGGACGCCGCTGGTCGCTGGGAGGGTCCGGTAGCCCTTGCGCTGCAACAGGAGGCTGATCAGCTTCACCGTCTGCAGATCATCGTCCACCACCAAGATCGTCTCGCCCATGCCGGGAGGCTCCGAATCGGAATCCTTCAAGATCCTCCGGACCGTTGGGCGAAGAGGGCGTCGGTCTTCGCAGCCATAATGAAGTCGTTCCGATGCAACCCGCGGATCTTATGGGTCCACCAAGTCACGGTGACGGCCCCCCAGCGGGTGACCAGGACAGGGTGATGGCCCTCGGCCTCCGCCAGCTCGCCCACCTGAAGGGTGAACGTCAGGGCTTCCCGGAAGTTTGGGAAGCGGAAGGTCCGCTCCAGCTGAGGGATCCCCTCGCGCACCACCACCTGCCATCCCGGGACACGGGGGAGCCAAGCCGTGATCTCCTCCTCCGTCAACGGAGGCTCCCCGCCTCGGCATGGCACGCACTTCATCTCGGTCAATTCCATGGCCTGGTCTCCCTCGGCCTTCTTGAAAGCTCGGATCCGCCCAGTGGGGAGGGAAAGATGTCTTCACTTTTGTAAATTAGCATTCGGGAAGGGGGCCGTCAAACCCAACGCCTCGCGAGGACCCGAACAGGTAGACCCCACATCCCCCCTCAAGGGTCGCCCGGCCGGATCTTCTGGTCTCATTCAGGACGGCAAAGTTCGGGGCTGAAGCCCCTCCGACAAAAAATCGATTTTCGTAGGAGCGGCTTTCGCCGCGACCTTATACAGGATCGAAGAAGGGGAAGTTGGGATTGGAGGCCCTCCCTTCAGAGGTGATCGGCGTGCCTTCCAGGAAACAGTTCGGGGCGGAAGCTCCTCCTACCGCAAGAACGATCCCTGTAGGAGCGGCTTCAGCCGCGACTATTGCGAGATCGAGGGAAAGGCGCTTTGGATTGAAGGATCTCACCTCAGAAATGATCGCCATGGCCATCGAGACACCGGTTCGGGGCTAAAGCCTCTCCTACCGAAAAAGCGATTCTTGTAGGAGCGGCTTCCGCCGCGACTATTGCGGGATCGAGGAGAAGGGGTTTGGGATGGAAGGCTCTCACCTCAGAGATGACCGCCATGGCCATCGAGACACCGGTTCGGGGCGAAAGTCCCTTCCACAAAAAGATCTATCTTTTGGAGGAGAGTTTCCGCTGCGATCTGTTTGCAAAGGGGAGCATGGGCCGAACTGGATTAAGATTAGGATAAAGACCTATCCTCTCGAAGCGAGGTGGTCAATGCGGCAGCCGATCATCGCTGGGAACTGGAAGATGCACAAGACGGCCGCGGAGGGGCAGGCTCTCGCTCAGGCGATCCGCCATGGCCTTCAAACCGATCGCGTGGAGGTGGTGCTCTGCCCACCTTTCACCGCCCTGCATGCCGTCCACGCAGTCCTCCAGGGTTCCTCCCTCCGGCTGGGAGCCCAGAACATGCACTGGGAGGACGCGGGGGCGTTCACCGGGGAGATCTCCCCGGTGATGTTGAAGGAATGGTGCCGGTATGTCATCCTCGGCCATTCGGAACGGCGGCAGCACTTCCACGAGGATGACGAGATGATCCGCCGCAAGGTGGCCGCCGCCCTGCGCCACGGCCTGGCGCCCATCCTCTGCGTGGGGGAGACGCTGGCCCAGCGGGAAGCGGGGGAGACCGGGGCGGTGGTCGCTGCCCAGACCCGCCGCGCCCTGGAGGGCCTCACTCCGGAACAGGTCGTGGGGATCGTCATCGCGTATGAGCCGGTCTGGGCCATCGGGACCGGGCGGGCGGCCACCGGATCCGACGCCGAGGAGGTGATCCAACGCTGGGTCCGGGGGACCCTGGCGGAGCAGTTCGGGACGGAGGTGGCCCAGCGGGTGCGCGTGCTTTACGGAGGCAGCGTCACCCCAGAGAACATCGCAGAGTTCGTATGCCGCCCCGCTATCGACGGCGCCCTGGTCGGGGGAGCCAGCCTCCGGGCGGAGAGCTTTTTGGGGATCATCCACGAGACCGCGCGGGCCAAAGCGTGAGAGACCCCGGATGCCTCTGGAGGGCATGTCCCCTCAACGGATCTTGATCTTCGGCGCGGGAGCGGTGGGCGGTTACTTGGGGGCGATGCTCCACGCTTTCGGGCACGAAGTGATCCTTCTCGGCCGCCCCCCCATCGTGGAGGCGATCCGGCGGGGCGGGCTCACCCTGCAGCGCCCCGACGGCCTGACCCTCACTGTTCGGCCCCACGCGGTCTCGGAGCTGGAAGCCATCGACAAGGAGGTGGACGTCATCTTCCTCACCGTGAAAGCCTATGACACGGAGGCGGCCATCGCCGCGCTTCGGCGGAAAGGCTGGGGCCGGGCCCTCCTGTTTTGCTGGCAGAACGGCGTGGATGGAGAGATCCAGCTGGCCGAGGCCTTCGGAGCCGAGCGGGTGGTGGCAGGGACGCTGACCCAGCCCGTCTCGGTCATCGCCCCAGGGATCGTCCGTCTGGAGCGGCTCCGGGGCGGGATCGGGCTGGCCCCCATGGATCGGCATCTCGATCTCCGGCAGTGGGCCATGGCCCTGCGCATGGCCGGCTTCGCCACCCGTCTCTATGCGGACCCGATGGCCATGAAGTGGTCGAAGCTCCTGCTCAACTTGATCGCCAACGCCACGTGCGCCATCCTGGACTGGAGCACGAAGCAGGCGTTGCGGGATCCCCGGGCCTTCGCCATCGAACGGGCGGCCTTCCGGGAAGCCCTGTCGGTCATGGGAGCGCTCAGCCTGCGGCCGGTCTCCCTGCCCGGCTACCCGGTCCCTCTCCTGGCCTGGGCCATGTCGCGCGGGCCCGACGCCCTGCTCCGTCCGGTCCTGAGCGCCGTGGGCGCGCGGGGACGCGGGGGAAAGCTGCCTGCCCTCCACATGGACCTGCGTCGGGGAACCCGCCTGGAAGTAGAGGCCTACACCGGGGCCGTGGTCCGTCACGGGACCTGCATCGGGGTGCCCACGCCGGTCCATCGTGCCCTGACGGAGATCCTGACCGGTCTGGCCGATGGCCGGGAGCGTCCAGAGGCATGGCGCGGGAACCCTGCCGCCCTGCTGGAACGCGCCGGCCTGGCGCCGATCCGTTGCCATCCATAACCCTTGGATCGAGGAACCCGAATGGCGCGCCTGCAAGTTCTCGCGCTCACCCGACGATATGCAGGCCGAGCCGTCCTGGACCACGTCTCCTTTGAGGTGGGGGATGGGGAGCTCATGGTCATCCTGGGACCGAGCGGGAGCGGCAAGACCACCATGCTACGCCTGATCGCCGGCCTGGAGCCTCCGGATGAGGGACAGATTCTTCTCGACGGCCAGGACATCACGGCAGTCCCCCCGCACCGCCGCCGCATCGGGATGATGTTCCAGGAATATGCCCTCTTCCCCCATTTCAACGTTTTCGAGAACGTGGCCTTCGGCCTGCGCATGCAGCAGCTCCCGGAGCCGGAGATCCGGGCGCGGGTTCGCACCCTGCTGGAACAGGTCGGGTTGCCCGGGTATGAGCGCCGGGATGTCCACACCCTCTCGGGAGGGGAGAAACAGCGGGTGGCCCTCGCCCGCAGCCTGGCCCCGCGTCCGGCGGTGCTGCTGCTCGACGAGCCCCTGGGATCCCTGGATCGGGCCCTGAGGGAGCAGCTGATGGGGGAGATCCGGGCGCTCCTCAAAGCGGAACGGATGACCGCCCTTTATGTGACCCATGATCAGGCAGAGGCCATGGCCATCGCCGATCGCGTGCTGATCCTACACCAGGGGCGCATCGAGCAGATCGCCACCCCAGAGGATCTCTACCGGGATCCGGCCACACCCTTCGTGGCTCGCTTCCTGGACGTGGGAACGCTTCTGGAGGGTTGCATCCTCGCCGAGGGAGATCCTGCGGAGGTCGAAACCCCCGTGGGGAGGCTTTGGGGATTTCACCGCGGGGCCATCCGCGTGGGGATGCGGGCTTGGGTGCTCATTCCTCATTTGATTCGCGGAGCATCTTACCACGAGGACGAAAAGCCCAGCGGCCCCGTAAACGTCCTGGACGGAGAAGTCCTCGAGCGCGGCTTTCGAGGGCTCCACGTGGAGCTTCGGGTGCGGGTGGCGGGAGGGGTGCTGCGCCAGCTCCTCTCCCCAGCGAACCCCTGGATCCGTCCGGGGCAGTCGATCCGAATGCACATCCCGGCGGACGCCGTGCGGATTTGGCCGGTGGACACGGAAGGCGCTCGATCTTCCGGGTGAGAAAGGAGCCATGCTGCGGCGGCCAGCGGAATGGTGTATAATTAAAGCGCCGGGAGGGGTGGCCGAGTGGACGAAGGCGCGCGCCTGGAGAGCGCGTAGGGGTGTTTCCGCCCCTCGTGGGTTCGAATCCCACCCCCTCCGCTGAACGCTTGGGCTCCGGAGTTCGCCATTTTCACCCTCCGGAGCCCGCCTTTTTGTTCCTTGAATTTCTCTGTTATTCCTTAAGGACGCGCGATCCCTATCCGCCTGAAGAACGCTCCGCTCCCTCGCCATCCCCATGGCCTTGAACGCGTTGGCCTCCTACCCCGAGATCGTTTTCTCCTATCCTGAAATTCGTCCATGGGAAGAGGGTTATGCACTTTTCTCATCATCCCCTTGAAACCCGCTTCCAGGACGTCCTCAAATTCGGGGAAAAAGGAGAGGCCGATCGATCTAAATTCCCTCTTGACGTCTTCCGGATTCTGTGATAGGTTTAAATAGGCCGGATTTGGGTGGACAGGAGGTCCGATATCATCCGGTCACATCAGGAGGGTTTTTCATCGCTATGAAGGTCGAGAAGTGCAAGATTCTTGAGCGTTCGAGTGAAGAGCACCTGCGGGAAGGGAGGACGACTGCCCGAGGTGAAGCCAGGGCAGATAGCGGTCCGCCACGAAACCCTTGATCCCATCCTACAAATCGGAGGTTTCTGCCATGAAGGAAATCTTAGAAAGCCGCATCAATCTGCTGCGATCGCAACTGGCTGACATTGAGCGACGTCGGGATTATGTGCACGCGCAATTGCAGTTGCTGGAGAATATCGCCCAGCTGCTCGAGAAATACCCCACGCTGGGGGAGGGTCTGGTCGGTCTGTTCCGGCAGACCACGATGCCTCGCCGCCGGCGCACCCGGGAGCTGGTGAACGCGCTGATGGATGCACTGAAGACCAGCCCCCAGGGGATGGAGCTCGAGGCCATCCGCAAGGCGCTGCTGGAGCGCGGGATCCAGATCCCCGGGAAGAACGAGCAGATGCAGCGCGCCCGGCTGACGCTGGTGTTCCGCAAGAACCAGGATCTGTTCCAGCGGGTTCGGCGCGGGGTCTACCAGCTGAAGGTGTAGGCCGCAGATGGATGGGCCTGCCTACGCGGGGAGTGGGACGGGCGCTGAAGGCGCCTGTCCCACCCCTGCCTCTGGCCCGGAAGACCTCCGCGTCTGGCCCCTGCTTGACCTTCGATGTTTTCGCCCCTTCACCCGGGATCCCGACGGATGAGGGGACGGCGGCGCCATCTCATTGCCCCGCCACGAAGGAGCCATGAGCGGGTTTCGCGCAACGGGCGCAGGAGAAGCTGGCGATCCGCTCCCTCCAGGGGAAGCTCCGAGAGGTCCCTGGCCGTTCGCAGGCGTTCCCCAGTAGTCAGCAGAAAAGTGAACCGCCGCCAGCGCTGGCTGAACAGGGGACGAGGCAGGGAGCACAGCGGGCCCAGCTGCAGCAAGTAATAGAGCTCGTCCGCTCGTGGATGGTCGGGCTCCTCTGGGAGCACATCTCGACGGCGGACCAGCTCGTGGCCCCGGACCGGGGCGTAGTGCCGCACGGACCAGCGCTCCGCTTCAAAGGCGGCGGTGTGGTAGAAGGCCAGGAAATCCACCATGGGGGTCAGCGGCGGCGCGTAGCGAACGGGGATCCGGTATGCCTGATGCGCCTGGATCCAGCGCCAGTCCCGCGGGCTGCGGACCACAGCCACCAGCACCATCGCTTCCGGGAAGAGCTCCATCCCGATGGCTCCAGGGGCGCCTTGCCGCTGCGCTCTATCATGATGATAGCCGCTTCGCGGATCGCCTCTCTTGCTTTCCACTTTGGATGGAGGGAACGGACGGGCGGGGCCGGGCGCCTTCAAGGCGGGCTTCCCTTTCCTTGCGCCGTCAGGGCTTCGCCCATCGCGCTTATTCTTCCTCGAAGGCCGTGCCCAAAGCGGCAGGTGGGGAGACCCGGAGACTGCGCAGGATCCGCAGGGCCAGGCGACGACCGGATTCCGGCAGGCGGGCCAGCAACATCTGGACCCACTCCGTGCTGCCCAGGTTGGTCAGCAACAACGCGAAGATCATCAGGGGGAACGGGGCGACGTTCAGAACCTGAGAAGGGACGCCAGGGAGCTGAGGCTGGAGAACCAAGCTGAGCCACTGCAGGAGGGCGAAGAGCAACACCCCGAAGGCCCCTCGCACGGGATGCCAGCCCCCGAAGATGGTGATGGCCAACACGATCCATCCCACCCCATCGATCCCGGAGATCGGGCCCTGCCAGCCGCCCTTGAGGTCCAGGGTGTAGGCGGCCCCAGCGAAGCCGACCAGGGCGCCGCCGAGGACCGCATAGGCATAGCGCACTGGGGTCACCGGGACGCCCCGGACGAAGGCGGCGGGCGGGCGCTCCCCGACGCATCGGAGCACCAGCCCGGGCCGAGTGTGAAAGATCCAGATCCAAGCCAGGATCACGCTCAGCAAGGCGATATAGACGACGGGGCTCTGCCGGAAAAGCAGCGGGCCCAGGAGCGGGAGATCCTGCAACACCGGCACCGGGAGCGCCCCCACCCGGGGCCCGGGCACGCCCATAAACGGGTTCCCTAGGAAATATGCCAAATCCCGCCCGAGGAGGGCCAGCACCAACCCTACGGCCACCTGCGATTGACGCAAGGTCAGGCTGGCGAAGGCCACCACCAGCGCCATCCCCGCCCCGGCCAGGACGCCGCTCAGGAAGCCCAGCTCCAGGCTGCCCGTGCGCACGGCGACAGCGAAGCCGGCCATCGCTGCCAGCAACATCGCCCCGTTCACCGAAAGGTTGACCACCCCGGCCCGCTCGGAGAACGTCTCCCCGATCACCGCGATCATCAGCGGAGCCGCTGCGGCCAGCACCCCTGCCAGACCCATGATCCACTCAGGCGCCATTATCGGACTCCGAGGTTGCTTTGGCTTGCCAGCGCGCGCGCACGCCCTGCGTCAGAAGCACGAAAAGGACCAGCGCACCCTGCATCACCCCGGAAAGGGTGGAGTCCAGCTGGAGCGTGATCGGTAGCTGGATGCTTCCGATGTTGAGGGCAGCGAAGAAGAAGGCGACGGGGACCGACCAGGTCACGCGGTAGTTGGCGAGCATGGCCACCAGCAGGCCCAGGTATCCGTAGCCGCTGGAGATCGGTGGGATCAGACGATGATACACCGCCGCCACCTGGATCGATCCAGCCAGCCCGGCCATCGCGCCGCAACCCAGCAGCGCAAGGAAGAGATAACGGGTGGTAGGCACCCCCAGCAGGTGAGCCGCCCGCAGGTTCTTCCCGACGGCCTTCAGCCGGAGGCCGAAATGGGTGTTGCGAAGAAGCACGTAAACCAGCGCTACGCCCAGGAGGGCTATCCCGAGAGCCCACGGGCTCAAGCGCAGTCCGGGCAGCGTGGGAAGCACCAGCCAATCCGGGAAGGGCTCGGTGCCGCTCATGGAGCCGATCCCTGGGCGCTTCCAGGGCCCGAAGATCAGCCAGAGGATCAGCGTGGTGGCCACGAAGTTCAGCCCAAGCCCCCCGAAGATCTCGTGGACGCCGCCGTAGACCTTCAGCAGGCCCACCAGGCCGGCCCAGGCGGCGCCTCCGGCCATCCCGGCCAAGATCGCCAGGACCAGGATCATAGGAGGGGGCAGGTCCGTGTGCTGCAGGGCGCGCAGCATTCCCGTAGTGGCAATGGCCCCCAGCACGATCTGCCCCTCCACGCCGATGTTCCAGAGCCCGGCAGTGAAGGTGAGCAACAGGCCGGAGGTCACCAGCATCAGCGGCACCCAGGCCACCAGGATGTCGGTGGCCCGCCGGAGGGAGCCGAACGCCCCCTCCAAGACCTGGCGATAAGCCTCCAGGGGAGGAGCCCCCGCCATCAGCAGGACCAGCGTGGTGAACAGCAGGGCCATCAGGATAGAAAGAGCCGGCCATCCGACCGCCAGCCAGCGCAAGATCCACACGCGAGGCAAGAGGATCTCTTTCATCAGATCGACGCACTCCGCATCCGGAGATGATCTCTTACCACCCTCCCCCAGCGATCATATGGCCGAGCTGTTCGAGGGTGAGCTGCTCCACATCGATGGGCTCCGAAACCCGGCCGCTGAAGAACACCACGATACGATGACAATACTGCATCAGTTCCTGAAGGTCCGAGGAGGCGACCATCAGCGCCGTGCCCTGGCGGGCCCGCTCCTTCAGCCGCTCCCAGACCCACAGGCTGGACTCCACATCCAGCCCTCGGGTGGGATGCTCCAGGAGCAGCAACCGGGCGGGCGTCCGGATCAGGGCCAGGAGCGTGCGCTGCTGGTTGCCGCCGGAAAGGGCCTCCACCGGCGTCTCCGGCCTCCCCCGGATATGGAACTCCCGGATGCGGCGCTGGGCCTCCGCCCTGGCCTGCTCCCAGTTGATCAGATAGCGGCCATTCGGATACACCAGCTGGAAATGCTCCGCCAGCGTCAGCCCAGGGATCAGCCCCTCCTCCAGGCGATTGGCCGGAACGTAGAGCACTCCCGCCTCTAAAAAGTCCGGATAGGGCTTCCCGGTGAGATCCCGGCCGGACACCCGGATGGTGCCCTCCCAGGGACGGATCAGGCCGGCGCAGGCGCGCATCAGCAGCTGCTGGCCGCTGCCCTCCATCCCCGCCAGCCCGATGATCTCACCGGTCCGCACGGTGAGCCGGACCCGGCTGAGGCGGAGCCGGTGATCCCCGACCCAAAGGTCCTGCACCTCGAGAACCGGCTCTCCGAGAGGGATCTGCCCCTGCTCCAGCGTGGGCACCGGCCGGCCGAACATCAGCTCGATCAGGCGGGCGGGCGAATAGGGAGGAGTAACCTCCCCAGCCCAGCAGCCCTGGCGCAGCACGGTGACCCGATGGCAGAGTTCCTCCACCTCCTCCAGCTTATGGGTGACGAAGATCACCCCCTTCCCTTCCTCAGCGAGGCGGCGCAGCGTGGCGAAGAGACGGGCCTTCTGGGGCGCGCTGATCCCGGTGGTCGGCTCGTCCAGGATGAGCACCCGCACCCCGCGCCAGAGCAGACGGAGCAGCTCCAGCTGCTGACGCTCCCCCACCGTCAGGCTGTCCACGCGGGCATCGGGATCCAGGTCGAACCCGAAGGCGTCGGCCAGCTCCCTGAGGGCCCGCCGGGCTCCCCGCCGGTCCAGCCGTAGTCCGCCCTCGTGGCCCATCATGAAATTGTCCAGAACGGAGAGGGCGGGGAAATCCATAGGGTCTTGGTGCAGCATCCCGATCCCATGCCGGAGGCCTTCCGCGGGGGATCGCAGACGGACTGCCCGGCCATCCAGCAGGATCTCCCCTCGGTCCGGCCGCAGATACCCAGAGAGGATCTTCATCAGGGTGGTCTTGCCAGCCCCGTTCTCCCCCAGCAGGCCGTGGATCGTACCTGGCTGGACAACGAAGCGGACATCCTGGAGCGCCCGAACCGGCCCGAAGGACTTGCAGATATGGCGCATCTCGACTTTCATGGAGAAGGCGCCCCCGGATCAAGCACCTATCTGATGCGAAAACACCCTAGGATCAGCGCCTCCCGCAGCCTCGACTTGAGGCAACGGGCGGAAGGCCCCCGCGCTCCATTTTACGCCATGACGCCAATCACACGGAAGGGGCGGTTCCAGACCGCCCCTTCCGCTACCTGGATGCAACGGTCTGGGGCCAGCGATGGCTACTGGGTCGGGACGCTCTGGCCCTCCATCCCCTCCAGCAGCTGCGGCAGATACCAGATCTGCTGCCGGGTGGCCACCTTCCCCTCCTCCACGTAGAGCGTCCCGTCCTGGAGGCGGATCGGCCCCTTCCACAGCTGGATGGACCCATCGCCCAGGCCCTTGATGAACTCATCCAGCTTCGCCGAGGCCTCCGGGCTCAGGGCCTTGCCCTTCAGGAACCCCACGTGGCTGGTGTCCGGGTTGTTGAGGTCCTTCCAGTCCGGTCCCACCCAGTCCCATGACGGCTTCCAGGTGCCCTCCAAGACGGCCTTGGTGTAGGCCAGATATGAGGGACCCCAGTTGAAATACGGGACGCCCAGGCAGACATCGGGGGCCTCATCGCAGGCGCCAATGTAATCATAAGGGATGGCCCACACCGTCTTCCCGGCCTGGGTTGCCTTGGCGGCCTCCCGGAGGCCCTCGGTGGTGTCGATGCCGGAGATAATGACGTCATGGCCAGTGTTGATGAAATCCTGGGCCACCTGGGTGGGATCGGCGGTCACGCCCGGGATGTGGAACCAGAAGCCGATCCAGGTGACCTTGAACTTGAGATCCGCCGCCGGCTTGCCAAGATACTTCTCCCAGCAATACTTTGCCCCCAGATAGGAGGAAGCCGCTAAGCGGCGGGTCTCATCGTTGATCAGCGGCCCCAGATACCCGATCTTGCCAGTCCGAGTGGTCAGGGCCGCCGCGCACCCAGCGATCATCTTCCCGTATTCCATCTCGCCCATCACGTTGGCCAGATTGGGGATGTCCTTGTAGTTCTTCCCCTCTTTCCATGCGTCATCCCCGGAGACGTGGATGACCACGATGTCCGGACGGGCTTTGGCGAACTTGACAGCCTCGTCTTTGTGGTCGTCGGAGTTGAAGATGATCACCTTTGCGCCTTGGGCCGCCAGCTCCTCGGCCAACTGGGAGGCCGTGGTCCCCGGGCGATCGGCAGGATTGACCTTGTCGATGTAAAGCATCTTCGCGCCAGGGAGCTTCCGCTCTACGTATCTGCCGCCCTCGTAATGGGCCTGGCTCCAGCCCCGGTCGTTGTAAGGCCCTACCAGCAGCATCCCGAAGACGATCTCCTTGGGCGCAGGCGTGGGCGCCTGGGCACACGCCGCGAGGATCAGGGAGACACCAAGGAACAGGATGAGTGCAATCCCGCGCCGCCGATGAGGAATCATCTTTTCCTCCGGCAATATGGATTTTAGCCCTTATTTTATCGATCTCTTCGGAGTTGCACAACCATCCCAGCCTATGGGTGTGTCCCAATTTTGCGGGGCGGGCAACCGGCGGGAGTGGGGCGCTGCGGCCCTCCACCCCACCCAGGTGCGCTGCGTTCCCGAGAGGCTGCCGAGGGAAAGAGGGCGCTTCCAGCGCCTGCTGGCCTCTGCTCCTACGCGAAAGTGTTGGCCACCCAGTCCCCGATCAGCCAGTAGCGGAAGTCCTCCCCCCGGTTACACGCGATCCCTCCCACCACGCCATACACCAGCGCCCCCAGGGGGATGAGGGTCACCAGACATGCAACCGGTATGAGACAGATCCCGATGATGGCCGCGGTCAGCGGCAGAGAAACCGCCCACAGCGCAGTGGCGATCACTCCGGCAACCGCCCAGGCCAGCAGCTGGAAGATCAGCGCCTGCAGGGACTGGACGGCTACATAGCGTGATCGCTCTCGGTAAAACAGGTAGATCAGGAAAGCGGCAATGGGGCCGCCCAGGCCGGTGACCAGGTTCAACAGGACGCTCAGGTGGGCCAGCATCGCCCACTGCCGCTCTTCGGCGGAGGGCCCTGCCTCCGGGCCTGCAAGGGGCATCGCCTCGCTCATAGGGATTTCTCCCGTTCTAGGATAGCTTCTATCTTCCCATGAACTGAGCGCTTCGGCAAGCTCCTCGCATTGGGTCTGCGAGCCCTCTCTTTATGGGGAAGGAGGAGCGTCTGGCATCCAACAGAGGGACCTCGCCACCTTTTGACGCGCGGCCCCGCGCGCTTCTACAATCAGGACCGATGATCCCGCCTTCAGGATGCAGAAGGATGCACCGCCCGGAAGCTCCTATCGTCGGGCGAGGACGTCGGGTCTGGCGGCTGGCCCCGCCGGCTCCAGAGGCTGTGCGGGCGGCGCTGGCCGGATGGCCTCCGCTGCTCCAGGATTTCCTCTATCACCGGGGGATCACCTCCGCGGCGGACGCGACGGCGTTCCTGCGTCGCGCCGGGTCGACCGGTGATCCCTTCCAGATGAAAGGGATGATCGAGGCCCTCGAGCGCCTGGAACGGGCCGTCCGCCAGGAGGAGGTCGTTGCGGTTTATGGAGACTACGATGTGGACGGCGTCACGGCCACCGCCATGCTCGTCCAGGCGCTACGAGCCCTGGGCGCGCAGGTGCGCCCGTATATCCCACACCGAGAGACGGAAGGCTACGGACTGCACGGGGAAGCCCTCAAAGGGCTGGCCGCGGCGGGGGTGCGGCTGGTGATCAGCGTGGACTGCGGCGCCCGAGCGGTGGCCGAGGCCAGCCTGGCCCGCGAACTGGGACTGGATCTGATCCTCACCGACCACCACTTGCCTGGCCCGGTCCTCCCTCCCGCCCTCCTGATCAACCCACGGCAGCCAGAGTGCCCTTATCCCTTCAAAGATCTGGCCGGGGTGGGCGTGGCCTTCCGACTGGTGCAGGCGTTGAAGGAGGAATATCCACGCGCGCCCTTCTCGCCAGAGGACTTCCTGGATCTGGTGGCCCTGGGAACGGTCGCCGATGTGGTCCCGCTGCTGGGGGAGAACCGGGGTCTGGTCGCCGAGGGGCTGGAGCGCCTGCGGGATCCGGCCCGCCCGGGCCTGCGGGCCCTCTGTGAGGTGGCCGGCCTCGAGCCTTCCCGGGTGGATCCCTGGGCGATCTCCTTCATCCTGGCCCCCCGCCTGAACGCGGCGGGGCGGCTGGAACACGCTCAGGCCGCTTATCACCTGCTGACCACCTCGGATCCCGCGGAGGCCCGGGCCGTCGCCGAGGCGCTGGATCACCAGAACCGGGAGCGTCAGGCCTTGACCCAGGCGACTGAGGAGGCCGCGCGGGCCTTAGCGATCCCCGGGGGGAAGGTGCCCTGGTTGCTGTTCGCCGCCTCAGAGGCCTTCCGGCCGGGGGTGGTGGGGCTGGCCGCCGGCCGGCTGGCGGAGGCTTTCTACCGCCCGACGGTGATCGTCAGCCTGATGGGGGAGGAGGGCCGCGGCTCCGCCCGCAGCATCCCGGAGTTCCACATCACCCAGGCTCTGGATGCCTGCACGGATCTCCTCATCCGCCATGGAGGCCACGCGGCGGCCGCGGGGTTCGTGGTGCGGCGGGAAAACCTGGAGCACCTCCGGGATCGCCTGATGGAGCTGGCAACGCAGGCCCTCAGCGCCCGCGAGCTGCAGCCCGTTCTCACCGTCGAAGCGGTGCTTCTCCTTCAGGAAGTTAACTGGCAGCTGTACGAATGGATCGCCGGCCTGGAGCCTTACGGTTACGGCAACCCAGCCCCCCGCTTCCTGTGCCACAACGCTGTGGTTCGCCAAGCACGGACGGTGGGGAACGACGGCCAGCACCTGCGCATGGTGCTCACCCTGCCCGAGGGCGGACCGGTGTGGGACGCCATCGCCTTCCGGCAGGGGGATCGGGCCGCGGAGGCCCGCCCGGGCACGCGACTGAACCTGGTGTTCGAGCTGCGAGCGGAGCGCTGGAACGGAGAGCCCCGCCTGACCCTCCACGTGGAGGACTTCGACCCAGCTTCCTAAGCTCACTCACCCCGGATCCGGCGGCCCACCTGAAGACCGGAGTGTTCCGATGAAACGACGGATCGGATTGTTGCTCGGCGTCCTCCTCAGCGCGGCATTGCTGGCCTGGACCCTGTGGGGGATGCGTCCCGAGGAGATGGCGCGGATCCTGCAGGGCCTGCGGATCGAATGGCTCCTAGCGGGGGCAGCGTTTTACTTCATCCCTGTCCTCCTGCGCACGTGGCGCTGGGGGGTTCTGCTACACGGCCTGCCGCCTGCTCGCTTCGGAGACCGTTTCGTCGCCCTAACTATCGGCTATATGGGAAACAACCTGTATCCGGCGCGGGCAGGGGAGGCGCTGCGAGCTTATGTGTTGCAACGCCGGAGCGGCATCCGCATCGGCGCGTCCCTGGGGACCATCGTGGTCGAGCGGGTGTTCGACGGGTGGATGGTGTTGCTGCTGGGGATGACCGCCTTGCTCGCTTTCCCCCTGCCGGGCCTCCTGCGCCCCGCGGTGATCGGGGGCAGCCTGCTCTTCGGCGGAGCGCTGGTATTCCTCGTTGGGATCGCTCACGCGACAGAAAGGCTGCGCACAGTTCTGGAAAGGATGGCCCGGCGGTGGCCCGGGCGACCCGGGGAATGGCTGTTCGGATTCCTCTCCCGGTTTATGGACGGCCTGCAGGTGCTGCGAGCGCCTTCGCGGGCCCTCGCCGTGGCCGGGCTGACCGCCCTGATCTGGCTGGCCGAGGCCGGGACCTACGGGCTGGTTCTGATGGCCTTCCCGTTCCGCACTTCATTCTTCTCCCTGCTGACGATGACCGCGGCGGTGAACCTGGCCACCGCCCTCCCCTCCGCGCCGGGCTACATCGGGACCTTTGAGGCGCCCGGGGTGGCGGTGCTGAGGGCCTTCGGGATCCCGGGCCCCGCTGCCATCGCTTACACTCTGGTCCTCCATCTGGTCCTCTGGCTGCCCATCACCTTAGTTGGCTTGGCCTTGCTCCTGCGCGAGGGTCTCCGGAAGATCCCGACCTTTCCCCCGGAGCAGAGGGTCGCACCGTCAACGTGGTCAGAAGGCCCACGCTGACCGCTGCTGCCACAACATGGAAGACCAGGAGAATGAGCACCGGCAGGGGAGCAAGTCCGGGGAACGGAACCGAGCGGGGATCAGCGCCCAGCAGCGCCAGGTTGGGCACGGCGGAGAGCACTAAGGCGATCCCGGCTACTATCCGATAGGTGCGGAGAGGCCGAGGGGAGAGTCGAGCGACCACCCAGAAGACCCCCACAGCCCCCGCAACGCCGAGGGCGGTGAAGAGAGCGATCGCCCACGGCTGGAGGGGCGGGAACTCGCGGGGCAAGGAGATCAGGGCCATCAGCAGCTCACGGACGATAAGGTTGGCCCCCACGGCCAGCCCAATCGTCAGCGGCCCCACCCAGCGCAGACGACGAAGTTCGATGGGAGGTTCAGGTGCGGTCATGCATGACCTCCGATGTGTGGATCTCTGCAGATAATTTTATTTATTTTACAGAAATGGCCCAAAATCCCCCGGAGGGACCTGTCGGGAAGGCCC
>JAGHYO010000334.1 GCA_017743605.1 Thermoflexus sp.
GGACGGGTAGGGGCCGTCGGGAGGCTCGGGGAGGGCCTCCACCCGGCAGGCCCCGAGGACCCAGCGGGGGAGCCGCCGGAAGAGAGGCCGGAGCAGCTCTGGGGAGGGTGTCTCGCTCAACAGCAAGCCGATCCCCTCAGGGAGCACCGGCTCCACAATGTGGGTGGTGGTCGTCCACACCGCTGGGGCGTCTGGTCCTCCTAGCTCATGCAGGAGGCGCCAGGCTGCTGTGGTTTTGCCGCCGGCCCCGACGAACGCGATCACCACGCCAGGCACCAGCCCTAGCGCCTCGTAGAGAGCAGCTGGCGCGGTCTGGACGGTCGGCGTTTCCATCAGGCTTTTCCCTCCAGCATGGGGAAGCGGCGGCGGAGGAACTCCCTGGCGACCCGCTCGACGTGATCCCGGGGTTGCCGGCGTTCCTCCAGGCGCTCGATGCCGAACAGCGTCTCCGGGGCGCGGCGAGCGGCCTCGTCGTAAACCCCGGTGATCTCGCCGGTGTAGAAGCCCACGTGGCGCAGCAGCCGTTGGATCTCCTGGGCCGGCACAGCGTAGAGGTGGTGGAGCTCCACCAGATCCTTCGGCTTCGCCACCGGGTCCGGGTCGTCGTCCACCCGGAAGTCCACACAGCGGTCGTTGAAGCCGCCGTAGCCGCCGTCCTGGCAGACCAATAGGATGGCGGCGGACTGGCGGCTGCGGCGGTCGCCGCCGGCTCGATCACCGGCGAGCAGGGCGGCGACCAGGCGATCGGCCAGCTCCCCGGTTGTTTTCGAGAGCGCCTCGGCCACGGCCTCCAGGGCGCACGCGCCCACCAGGGGGTTGCCCCGGCAGCGGCGCCCCACGTCTTCGATCCCGGAAGGGTCGCAGCCGTAGGAGAGGCTTTCGCCCCGAACCTCAGGTCTTCGATGGCGCGAGGGTCTACGCAAACCGGTTTTTATAGGAGGGGCGTTAGCCCCGAACCCTCTGCCTTTCGCCCTGAACCTCAGGTCTTTGATGGGGCAAGGGTCTACGAAAACCGGTTTTTGTAGGAGGGGCGTTAGCCCCGAATCCTCCGTCTTCGATGGCGAAAAGATCACGGCTGCAGGACGGGCTTTCACCCAGAACCTCGGGTCTTTGATGGCATAAAGGTCGCGGCGAAAGCTATAGCCGCGGCCAAAGCCGCTCCTACAGTATGGATGCTGAAATTCATTTCAGCTTATGGAGGGAGCTTCGGCTCTGAACCTCAGACCTTCGGCGGCGCAGGGTCGCGGCGAAAGCCGCTCCTACTCGGTCACCACCGGGATGATCATCGGGCGGCGGCGGGTGTGGCGGTAAAGATAGTCGGCGAGGGCGTTCTGGATCCGCTGGGCGAGGGCCTGGCGGGACTTGCCCTCCCCGTTCGCCGAGCGCACGGTCTCAAAGATCAGCTCCTCGGCCCCAGCGAGCAGCTCCTCTGCCTCCCGAGCGAAAGTGAACCCGCGGGTGATCAGCTCCGGCCGCCCAACGATCTGCCCAGTGCGGGGATCCCGCCGCACGATGGCGACCACAAACCCCTCTCGGGAGAGGACCTCGCGCTCCCGCAACACTTCCGGACCGATGTCGCCGATGAGGGCCCCATCCACGAAGACGTAACCACCTGGCACCCGTTCGGCGATCCGCCCCCGGCCGTCCCGGAACTCAATGACCCAGCCGTTTTCCACAGTGAAGATATGCTCGGCTGGGATCCCCAGCTCCATGGCCAGGCGGGCGTGGGCCTTCAGATGCCGGATCTCGCCGTGGATGGGGATGAAGTGCTGAGGCCGCACCAGGTTGATCATCAGCTTCAGCTCCTCTTGGCTGGCGTGGCCGGAGACGTGCACCGGAGCGATGGGATCATAGAGCACATCCGCTCCCCGCTGGAAGAGCCGGTTGATCGTTCGATGCACCATCTCCTCGTTGCCCGGGATCGGGTGAGCGGAGAGGACCACCGTGTCGCCCGACACGATTTTGAGCTGCGGGTGCTGGCCGGCGGCCATGCGGGCCAGCAATGAGGAGGGTTCCCCCTGAGCCCCCGTAGTAAGGATCACCACCTGGGATGGCGGATGCCGATCCACCTCGTCGAGGCGGATGAGCACCCCGGGAGGGATCTCCAGGTAGCCCAGCTTCTGAGCGATCTTCGCGTTCTCCAGCATGCTGGTCCCAGCGAAGGCGACCTTGCGCCCGTGGCGGACCGCGGCTTGGATCACCTGTTGGAAGCGGGAGATCAGGGAAGCGAAGGTGGCCACGATGATGCGGCCCTTCGCCTGGCGGAACGCCGCGTCGAAGGCCGGGTCGATCACCCGCTCTGAGGGCGTCCAGCCGGGGCGATCGGCGTTGGTGCTGTCGGAAAGCAGGGCCAGCACCCCCCGCTTGCTGAACTCCGCTAGGGCTGCGAAATCCGTCGGCTTGCCGTCCACCGGCGTCTGATCGAACTTGAAATCCCCGGTGTGGACGATCAGGCCCGCTGGGGTAGTGATGCCTAGCCCCACGCCGTCGGGGATGCTGTGGCAGACCCGGAACAGCTCCACCGTGAACGGCCCGAGGGTCAGCCGGTCCCCGGCCTGCACCGTGTGGAGGGCGATTCCCTCGGTGACCTTCGCCTGCTTGAGCTTGACCTCGATCAGCCCCCGGGTCAGGGGGGTGGCATAGACCGGCGCCGGGATCTCCCGGATCAGGAAGGGCAGGGCGCCGATATGATCTTCATGGCCGTGGGTGACGAGAATAGCCCGCACCCATGCCTTCTTGTCCCGCAAATACTGCCAGTCTGGGATGATGAAGTCCACCCCCAGCATGTCGTTCTCCGGGAACATGATCCCGGCGTCGATGATCAGCACGTTGCGGCCATATTCGATGGCCATCATGTTTTTGCCGATCTCCCCCAGCCCTCCCAAGGGAACAATCCGTAACGCCTGGGCCATTTTGCAATTCGCCTCCCGCACAGAGCAATTCAGATTTTGCTCCCCTTTCAATGCTACACTGTCCGCTTGCTGCATGCGGCGGGCGCCTCAACGCTCGCACAGATCTTTCCGGAAACGAAAAGGCCGCCAGCGCCCCATCGGGCATCCGGCGGCCCCGTCCCGAATCGCCTGTGGGCAAGCGCTTTGCTTTCTCCATCCCTTTTCATTGTAATCGATCTTTTGGGATCTGTCAACTTCGATTGGA
>JAGHYO010000335.1 GCA_017743605.1 Thermoflexus sp.
CGTAGAGTTTCTGGCCATCGCCGCAGAGGAGGAACTCCATAAACAGACGGGCCGTGTAAGGATGCGGCGCGTTCTTGGCGATGATCACCCCGCCCCCGCTGGCGATGGTCCCGTCCGCCGGGATCACCACCTCGCTGGGCACGCCCAGCTCCTCCTTCCACTTGAGCAGGTTGTAGTCGAAGTTGATCAGGATCCCCACCTCGCCCCGCTGGAACTTATCCACCGTCACTTTGGGGTCCACCGTAGCCACCAGGCCCATCTTGTGCAGACGGCCCAGGAACTCCGCGCCGGCCTTGTAATTGTAAGGATCGCCGCTCACCGCATAGGCCGCCGCCTCTACGGTGTTGACCCCGGTGCCGGTCGCCCGCGGATCCAGATAGGCGATCATGTTCTTGTATTCAGGGTTCTCCAGTTCCTTCCAGCTCCGCGGGATCTTCTTGACCAGGTTCGTGTTCACGATCCAGCCCAGGGTCCCCTTGTAGCCGACATACCATACGGACCCCGTGTTGGGATCCTGGCCCTTCTGGCCCTCGGGGAGCTTGTCCCAGCAGGAGACCTTGTAATCGGCGGTGAGGCCCCGCTTGGCCAGCTCGGCCGCGAAGGCCGGCTTGAGGTCGGCGATGTCGTTCTTGCTGGCGTTCTCCTCGGTCATGCGCGCCAGCACCACCGAGCTGCCCATATCGATGTCTTGCTGGGTGATCCCGAAGCGCTTCTTGAACTCCGCGAAGATGCCACCGTAGTTGGCCCAGATCTCCGGCATCCCGTAGGAGTTGATCACCCCGCCCTCCGCCTTCGCCTTCTCCGCCAGGAAGGCGATGCGCTCCTCATAGCTCATCTGCTCGAGGGCCTTGGTCGGTGTAGGCGGCACCGGCGTGGGAGAGGCCGGAGCCGGCGTAGGGGAGGCCGGGGCAGGAGCCGGGGTCGGCGTGGCCGCCGGCGCACAGGCGGCCAGCAACAGCGCAACCAGGATCATCACGGAAAACCCTTTGCTTCGCATGGGAACCTCCTCTCCGGAATATCGGAGTGTCAACCGGCGTGCGCTTTCAGCAGCTCCCGGACCTGGGCGGGCCAGCTCCGGAAGCGCTCCAGCTCGTCCTCTGATCCCGGCGCGATCTCGATCAGAACAGTGGCTTGGGGGCAACGCTCCTTTACCGTTCGCAACACCTCCGCTACACCCGGGATGGAGGGCTCCGGGAACTCATGGATGTCGAAGGCACCGTCGTTCCAATGCAGATGGAGGTGCCGAACCCGTCCGTTCAGGGCATGCAGGAAGGCCACAGGAGGCCAGCCGGCCAGGGCCGCATGTCCCGTGTCCAGCGTGAACCCCACCGACCCCTCCAGCCGGCTCAGGAAGGTCGCAACCTCCTCCGGGCTACATAACAACTCCCACGGCTTATACAGGTTCTCCACCACCACCTCCACGCCCTGAGGACGGGCAGCCTGGGCGATCTCCGCAATGGAGCGGGCCGCCGCCGCCCGATGCTGCTCCCGCAAGCGATTCAACGCCTCCACCATGCGGGCATGCGCCGGATGATCCGGAGGAGGCACATCATACCAGTTCACATCTCCTGCGTGCAGGTTCAGCCGTCGCGCCCCGATTCGCACGGCAAAGGCCAGATCCTCCAGGGCCACCTCCACCGCCGCCCGCCGCACCCGCGGGTTCGGGCTGGATAGGTTGACCCCGAAGAACCGTGCGTGGACCGAGTAGGACCAGCCATCCCGCTCCCGCCATGCGCGCAGCTGCTCCTCCCAACCGGGATCCGGGGCCTCCGGGGCGCGGAGCTCCATCCATGAGAACCCCGCCTCCCTCAGGATCCCAGACCACTCCTCGAAGGAGCTCCAGAGATCCGGTCCTTTCAGGCCCAAGGTCAACATCACGATCGCTCCTGTGGCACCACCTGCGCGGTCTCCGGATGGAAGTGAACCCACACCGGAGAGCCCACCGGAAAGCGCAACGCCTCGTCCGATGACATATCGACCAGCAACGTCTCGCTATCGCTACGCACCGAGAGACGTCCGACCGGCCCCAGGAAAGTCACCCACTCCACCCGCCTGGGCAGGGCATTGTGGTCGGGAGGGACCCCTTCCGGCGCAAGGCTCACCCTCAGGCGCTCGGGCCGGAGGGCGAGATACGCCGCCTGCCCGGCCCGGACGCCGGGGTTCGGGCGGATGCGGAGAGCCCGTTCCTTCCACCGGAAGATGCCGTCCGACTCCATCCGCCCCGGAAGAAGGTTCATCGTCCCCACGAACGTGGCCACGAAGGGCGTGCGCGGGGCATTGTAGATCTCGAAGGGGGTGCCGATCTGCTCGATGCGCCCCATGTTCATCACCACCACTCGATCCGAGAGGGCCAGGGCCTCCTCTTGATCGTGGGTCACATAGAGGGTGGTGATCCCCAGGGTCTTCTGGATCCGACGGATTTCCCCCCGCAGCTCCTCCCGGATCTTGGCGTCCAGGGCGGAGAGAGGCTCGTCCAGCAGGAGGACCTTGGGACGCATGGCCAGGGCGCGGGCCAGGGCCACCCGCTGGCGTTGGCCTCCCGAGAGCTGGTGCGGATAGCGATCCTCCATGCCCTCCAGATGGACCAGGGCGACCATCTCCTTCACCACCCGCTCCTGCTCCTCCCGGGGCCGGCCGCGGATCATCAGGGAGAAGGCGATGTTCTCCGCCACGGTCATATGGGGGAAGAGGGCGTAGGTCTGGAACACCATCCCGATCCCCCGGCGCTCGGGAGGCACATCGTTCAGCACCCGGTCATCCACGAGGATGCGGCCGGAATCGGGACGCTCAAAGCCGGCGATGCAGCGCAAGACCGTCGTCTTGCCGCACCCGGAAGGGCCAAGCAGGGAAACCAGCTCCCCTTCCCCCACCTCCAGATTGAAGTCCTGGACCGCCACCACCCGGCCGAACCGCTTGGTCAGGCCTTCCACCACCACCCGTGCCATGCCCATCACTCCCCTCGGAGCCGGCGCACGATGGCCATAAACGACCGCACCCGCTCCGGATCCACCGGGTTCCAGGTGATGCCGTCAACCTTCAAGCTGGAGCCCACGATCACGCCGTCGGCATGCGGCAGCAGGTCGGCGATGTTGTCATGTCGAGCGCCCGTGTTGATGAACACCGGCAAGGGACCCACCGC
>JAGHYO010000336.1 GCA_017743605.1 Thermoflexus sp.
GGGCGGCGGGGTGCTCGGCGATGCGATAGGCGACGCCGTCAATGATCAGTTCGTCGTGGACGTTGGGGCGGAAGGACATCAGCGATACCTCCGTTCCATCAACAAGAGCAGCTCCTCTCTCAATCCTTCAGGGGAGCTGGGGCAGATGCGAATCCGTCTTTCGACCGGTAGCAGGCGAAACAGCCAGGTGCGCTGGGGACCGCCCAGCGCCAGACAGCCGTAATCCGAGACCGGACCGTGTTCAGTATAGTCGATGCGAGCGAGGCTGCCACGGAAGACTTCCGCCTCGCGGTCCTCCAATAATTCCCGGCGCAGAGAGGCCGGGAGATCGGTTGCCTCCGAAAGGCGCTCGAATTCTTCCAGGGGAAGTTCGCCGCATTCGTGAACGGCGAAGGAAGGAGAGATGCGAAAGAAGGCGGCCGCCTTGGCATGAAGGACTTCCAGGGAAAAGGACATCCGTTCCAGGCGATACCCGGCTCCCCGGTGGACGTGCTGCAGGACGATTCGGTCTTCCTTCACGTGAAAAACCCAGCGCTCCTCTTTGCCCTCCATCACGCGGGCGAAGCTCAGACTGTAATCGGGATGGGCGGCGTCCTGCAGCGTTTGGCCGAGGGATTCATCGAGGATCAGCGAGCCAGCCCTCCCCAGGCGGGCCAGATTTCGAGCGACTAAGCTGTGGGCAGCTGCCGAGAATCGCTCACGGACCACGTTTTCTTTCCACTCGATCCCATGTGTCTCCAGCCATGCCCGGAGCATGGACGTCTCCCCGATGAGGAGCAATCCCAACCCGAACTCTTCCACACTGAGCAAAAACTCCTGGCTCATCATGGCCTCCATCCATATCAGAAGCTTGGTTGTGGCGTTAGGGCGCTCTGTGATAAGTTCGTCACCCACTGATCGATCTGTTCAATGCTTTCACGAACGGCGTTTCTCAAAGCCCCTGCGGCGGAGGTCTGGCGCAGCCAGTCCTCCACGTAAGAAGCGACTACACCCCCGGCGATATATCCGGCGGCGGGCCCCAGCGGGCCAAGGACAGGGGTGAGCAACGTGCCCAGGGCTGCGCCGCCGAACCGGAACACCTTGTCGGTGACAATCGAAATCGCGCCATCTACCAGGATGGCGCTCACCACAGCCGCCCTTCCCTGCCCGGAGTAGGCGCGGTAGTCCTCGATGAGAATCGGGAGCAACCCCACCGCAGTCTGCAGGTTCGCCAGCGGGCTGAAACTTAACCGGAGTTCCTCACGCAGCCAATGGCGGGCGAGATGCTCTGGCCGAATTCGGGTAAGGTGTGCCGAGAACCCAACCCATTCTTTCAGCCATTGCGGGCCGAAAACATGGACGATTCCCCGCTCATCTACCTTCATGCGTGAGACAAGATATAGAAGAAAAAGAGAAACGCTCCAGTCGGCTGCTTGGGAAATCCGTTCAGCTGTAGCGAGGGGATCTCCAAATTGGAGCAGAGACGGGACCGCTTCTACTTCTTCCTGGATGGGGGTGGATGCAGAGGTTGGAAGCGGAGGGATGGACCTTAGATAAGCCTGCGTTGCCGCTCCCAGCGACTCAGCCCCCTGCGCATCCGCCTGACGGAAGGCGGCGGCGCGGTCGGTGAGGAGGCGCGCCAGGCGCTCGGCCTCGTCGGCCAGGGCCAGCGCCTGGCGTCGCGCGGCGTGGACCTGCCCCTCCACGTTGGCCTGCCGGCGGACCTGCCAGTCCAGCCCGCCCAGAGCGCGGCCCAGCCGGCCTTCCAGGTCGCGCAGCTGACCGGCTGCCCGGGACATCTGGGCGCTTAAGCCTTCCAGATGTTCGGGGACAACCTGAATCCGGGGCATGCGTTCCCTCCCGTGTCATTCGTGGATAAAAAACTCCGGCTTGAAAACACGGCCGTAGCCGGCCTCGCCGAGGGGGATGTTGTTCGCGTTGCGGGCGCCCGCCTGAGCGATGCGCAGGTCCGCCGGACTACGAATTTGGTCAGGCTGATCTGGACGGAGCACGGCGATGTGGCCGGGGTCCGACGCCACGGCGGGCTTCCCTTGCCGGAGATGCTCCAGCAGGCGCTGCAGGCCGTCGGGGTCGCGGACGTCGATTCGCCTCCATCCTCCCCAGCCATTGCGGAGCGCATCATAGATGTCTCGCGCGTTGGCGGTCATCGGATCGTTCCTCCCGTGTAGCTCTCCCTTCGTTGGCAGCGGGGCGCCCATGGCTCGCATCACGTCCCCCGCGAAGATGTTGCAGCGGGTGTCCGGATATTGTTGGCTGGGGCGATACCGTCCGGGATGGCTGTGCTCCACATCGAACTGGTCTATCACCGCTCGATATAATTTCGGGCTTCGCTGACCCGGCGCGCTCCGGATAGGGGCCTCGATTTGGCGCCACATATGAGCCATGTCCGGGTCAGCTTTCAGTCTCTCTCGCGCCTCTTCAACAGACAAGGGGGGGATGCCAGGAGCCCCAGCCTGGCCTTTAGGGGCCCCCACCTCGATGCGCTGGACGACCCGGCCGGAGCGGGGAGCGGATTTCTGTGGGGCCTTTTTCATGCCGGAGCGGACGATGCGGGCCAGGGTCCCTTCGGGGATTGCCGGCTGGCTTCCGATGGGGAGCAGGCGGGTGGAGGGCAGGACGCGGCCGCTGAAAAGCGTCCCCAGGCGCCAGAGGGAGCCGGCGGCGCCCGGCAACCGGGCGGCCAGGGGGACGAAGACGGCCTTCATGACGGAGGCGCTCAGGACGGTTGCCAATGCTTGCACGCCCTCCGCCTCGGCCTGCTCAAAGCGGGCCGCGGCGGCTTCCAGGAACGCGGCGCTCGCTTCGTTGCGGGCCGCCAAGAGTTCCGCCAGCCGGACGGCCTCCTGGACCTGGGCATCCACGTTCGCTTTCTGGCGAATCTCCCAATCGAGCCCGGCCAGGAGGGAGCGCAGGCGCGCGGCCTGCGCCCGCCAGAACTCGCTCCCCTGACGCAGGATTCGGGCGTTCTGACGCAATTGTTCGGGCTGAACGAGGATCCGCATCGGAACCTCCTCTTTCTGATTTCTGATGGACGGCGCATTTATGGCTTCACCCCCCACAGCCGTACCGTGCCGTCATCCGATCCCGAGGCCAGGAGGCGGCCATCCGGCGAGAAGGCTACGCTCCATACCGGG
>JAGHYO010000016.1 GCA_017743605.1 Thermoflexus sp.
GAGGTCTTCGAGACCGGCCTCAAGGTCATCGATCTGATCGCCCCCTTCATGCGGGGCGGGAAGGTGGCGGTGTTCGGGGGCGCCGGGGTGGGCAAGACGGTGATCATCATGGAGCTCATCCGCAACATCGCCACTGTCCACAAGGGGATCTCGGTCTTCGCTGGCATCGGGGAGCGCACTCGCGAGGGCACCCAGCTCTACCGGGAGATGATCGAGGCGCGGGTGATCGACAAGACCGTGATGGTCTTCGGGCAAATGAACGAACCCCCGGGGGTGCGTCTGCGGGTGGGTCTAACCGCCCTCACCATGGCCGAGTATTTCCGGGATCAGGGGCGGGACGTCCTGATCTTCATTGACAACATCTTCCGCTTCGTAATGTCCGGCTCCGAGGTTTCGGCGCTGCTCGGCCGCATGCCCTCGGCGGTCGGCTATCAGCCCACCCTGTCCTTCGAGATGGGCCAGCTCCAGGAGCGCATCACCTCCACCCGCCGCGGGGCCATCACCTCCATGCAGGCGGTCTATGTGCCCGCCGATGACTATTCGGATCCGGCACCGGTGGCCACTTTCGCCCATCTGGATGCCACCATCGCCCTGGAGCGGAGCATCGCCGAGAAGGGCATCTATCCGGCAGTGGATCCCCTGGCCTCCACCAGCCGGATCCTGGATCCGCGGATCGTGGGGGAGGATCACTACACAGTGGCCCGGGAGGTGCAGCGGGTGCTGCAGCGCTACAAGGATCTCCAGGATATCATCGCCATCCTGGGCATCGACGAGCTCTCCGAGGAAGACAAGCTGATCGTGGCCCGGGCCCGCAAGATCGAGCGCTTCTTCAGCCAGCCGATGTTCGTGGCCGAGCAGTTCACCGGCCTGCCCGGCCGTTACGTCCCGTTGAAGGAGACGGTGCGCGGGTTCAAGGAGATCCTGGAGGGAAAGCACGACGACCTGCCTGAGGCCGCTTTCTACATGGTCGGCACCATCGACGAGGTGGTGGAGAAGGCGGAGCGCCTACGCCGGGGCGAGCTGCGATGAGCCTCGAGGGACAGGATCCGCGGGGGCGCTGGCAGCGCGTCGTGGCAGGCTACCAGGCCCTCCGCGAGGAGGAACGACGGGATCTGGCGGATGCCACCCTGCCGGAGCGCGTCGCGCGGGTGGAGGCTCTGTGGGACTTCCTGGAGGAGGTGGAGCGAATGGCGGCCCCCTCCGCCGCGTTGCCCTTTCGCGAGATGCTCCAACGTCTCCATCGCATCCCGGAGGAGAACCGCATCCCCTACGTGATCATCGGAGGGCTGGCCGCTGCTCTTTGGGGCGTTGCCCGCACCACCGTGGATGTGGATGTGGTGCTGATCCTCTCACCGAATTCGCTGGCTTCTCTTTTGGATTGTTTGCAGGAAGCAGGGTTCCGTGCAGACCCCGAGGCCCTCCCGCGATTCCAGGAAGGGTGCCCGGTCAAGCTTTTCTTCACCCGCTGTTTCTCGGTAGACTTGCGTCAGGCCTCCTTTCAACTCGATCAGGAGGCGATCTGGCGCGCCCGGGAAGTGGAGTTGTTCGGGTTGGCGTTGCGCGTTGCCACCCCAGAGGATCTGATCGTCTATAAGCTGGCTCGCTGGGAGCCCATCGACGAGCGGGATGTGCGGGCGGTTCTGGAAAGCCAGCGAGGTTCCTTAGACTGGAACTATATTGAGGCGGCGGCGCACGATCTGGCTCAGGAGGCCGATCTTCCGGAGCTGCCGGTCCGCTGGAGTCACCTCGAGGAGGAGATTGCGGGATGAGCCCTTTGCGTCTGGAGATCGTCACCCAGGAACGGGCCCTGTTCAGTGGGGATGTGGATATCGTCGTGGCCACTGGCGTGGAAGGGGAGCTGGGCATCCTCCCCGGACATGCCCCGCTGCTCACCGCCCTGGGGATCGGGCCCTTGCTGGCCCGCCGGGGAGGTGAGGAGCTCTGGTTTGCCATCCACGGGGGCTTCATGGAGGTCACCCCGGAGAAGGTGATCGTGCTGGCGGACGTCGCCGAGCGGGCCGAGGAAATCGACATCGCCCGGGCCGAGGAGGCCCGCCAGCGCTTGGAGCAGCTCCTCAAAGAGCGGCCGTCCGGCGTGGATTTCCACACAGCCCTGGTTGCCCTGCGCCGCTCGCGGGTCCGTCTGGAGGTCGCCCGTCGTCGCCGGATCCGTCGGGAGAGCTCATCCGGATCATGAAGCCTCTTTTGACCGCCCGGATCCCCAAACAGGGCGCTGGATCCGGGCCGGATGAGCGGCCATGCGCACGGCAGCGGAACACGGAAACCTGAAGGAGGGGAGCGCACACGGGATGCTGACCAAACGGCTGGGCATCGATCTGGGGACCGCCAATGTGCTGGTCTACGAAGTGGGTCGGGGGATCGTCCTTCAGGAGCCCTCCGTGGTGGCCATGCCCGTGAACGGGGATGAGATCCTGACAGTGGGAGAGGAAGCCCGGGTGATGTATGGCCGCACCCCGGAGATCATTGAGGTCATTCGACCCCTCCGGGATGGCGTGATCGCCGATTACTACATTACTGAGCGGATGCTCCGGTATTTCATCGGCAAGGTCTGTGGCCCCCTCCGCTTCTTCCGCCCCCACGTGATGATCTCAGTTCCCTATGGGGTGACCAGCGTAGAGAGCCGGGCGGTGCACGAGGCCGCGGTGGCGGCTGGCGCCCATCCCGCGCATGTCTATCTGATCCCCGAGCCGCTGGCCGCGGCCCTGGGGGCGGGCCTGCCGGTGGACACCCCCACTGGGAACATGATCGTGGACCTAGGGGGCGGCACCACCGAAGCGGCGGTGATCTCCATGCTGGGGATCGTCACTGCTCACTCCGTTCGGGTGGGCGGCATCCGGATGGATGAGGCCATCATTGGATATGTGCGCCGGAAATACAACCTGGCCATCGGGGAGCCGACGGCAGAACAGGCGAAGATCCGGATAGGGACGGCCCTGCCTCTGGATCCGCCCCTAACCATGGAAGTGCAGGGCCGTGATCTGGTCACCGGGTTGCCGCGCACCATCATCCTAAGCTCCGATGAGGTGCTGGAGGCCATCCAGGAGCCCCTTCAGGCGGTGGTCGGGGTGGTCCGGGCGGTCCTGGAGCGCACGCCCCCCGAGCTGGCCGCGGACATCATCGATCGGGGGATGGGATTGGTGGGCGGCGGGGCGCTGCTGCGGCGGATCGATGAGTTCCTGACCCAGCAAACCGGCGTCCCGGTTTACGTTGCGGACGCCCCCATGGCCTGCGTCGCCATTGGGGCGGGCAGGGCCCTGGAGAACATCCACCTCTTCCAGCGCACCCTCACCACGATTTGGTCCACATTCTGACCGCAGAGGCTCCAGGATGGATGGGGGGAGGCTCAGAGATTTCGCATCTCTGACCAGGCTTTTATGCATTGCTCAAGGACCCATTCTGCCTCTTCCATTGCGCTTTTAGCGTCGTCTTCGGTATATAATTTCTGGGGCGGTGCGCTTAGGTCTTCGTCTCCGTAGAAGCTTAGCTCCCGCTCCAGGCGGAGATGTCGCGAGATGGAAGCGAGACGCTCGATATCTTGCCGAAAGGAGGGCGGGAAGCGATCCCGATAATTTTTCAACCATAGGCCTACATCATGAGTTCGGGGCACTTCTGTTCCAACTCCGCGCAGGATGCCCTTCAGGGCCAGCTCGACGACCTCCTGGGATCGGCGAACCACGAGGTTCCATGCCCGGCGCTGGTAGAGGCGTTTGACTTCGTGGAGGATCTCCTCGGCCTGGGAAAGATAAGCCTGCGCCATCTCCTCGCTGGTCACAGCTCGATCACCTCCCCGGGCTGGAAGTCCGGCTTCAGGTCCCAGTAGTGGAAAGCGCCTTGACGTTTTCGCTGGGCTCCTAGGGCTTTCAGCCGCTCCCGTAGACCCTCCAGGATCGCTGAAAGGAATGGCTCCCTCTCGTAAAGGATGTGGGCGTCCTCCGTCAGGTCCAGGTACAGCGGGGTGATCCGCGCCGCCTCCTCTGGCGTCTTCAAGATCACGGAGACCTCCGCGGTGATCCCGCGTTGCCACAAGGCCTTCAGCTGGGGCTCCACCGTCCGCTCCGCTTCCTCTAGCCATCCGTAGCGCTCCCACCGACGGGCCGACAGGCCCTCAGCGATCACCAGGAGATCCACATCCGAAGACGGGCTTGCTTCTCCCCGCGCCAATGATCCAAACAGGGCGACGGCGACCAGCCGCTCCCCCAAGCTCCGCCGCAGCGCCTCCGTGTAGGCCCGGGCGAGGGCCCACAGTTCTCGCTGGATCTCTTCCCGTGGGATGTGCGGAGCGTGTGCCATTCGCGGCCCTGCTTTATCCTTCATCCCCTAAATAATACGTCATCTGCTGAAGGTGGATCGCTGGGTCGATATACTGCACTAGGATCCCCCTGGGGACCTTGAGACGAATGGGAGCGTAGTTCAGGATGGCGCGGATGCCCGCTTCGACGCAGAGATCGGTCACCTGCTGGGCAGCGGAGGCCGGCACGGCGATCATAGCGATATGGACCCAGTGGGCCCGGACGAACTCTAGGAGCTCCTGGACATCCCGGATCACATGAGGGCCAATGGGCCGGCCGATCTTCTCTGGGTCGTTGTCGAAGATCGCCACCAGCCGGAAGCCCCGCGGGGTGAAGCCCTGATACTGCGCCAGGGCGTGCCCCAAGTTGCCAGCCCCGATCAAGATCATGTCCCACGTCCGATCCACCTTGAGGATGCGCTTCAGATGCTCGATCAGATCCGGGATGCGATACCCCGTCCCCTGTTTGCCGAAGGTTCCAAAGTAAGAGAGATCCTTTCGGATCTGAGCGGAGCTGATCCCCAGACGCTCCCCGAGCTCCTGGGAGGAAGTGATCTCCCGGCCCTCGGCGGCCATCACCTGGAGCGCCCGCAGATACACCGGCAACCGTCCCACCACAATGTCCGGCACTTTTTGCACGGCCACCATCCCCACCCCCTGTCCCTAAGATGCGCTGAAACCGCTGATCTGTATATATTACAAATTTGTGAAAAGGTGAATTTAGGGCTCCTAAGGGGAGGATGAGCGAACAGCTTGTGGGGTCTCCACCCAGATGGGATCGCCCGGATGGATCCATCCGCTTTCCAGCACCCGAGCGAGCATGCCACGACGGCCCCGTAGCGCTTCCTGGAGTCCGGGGCGGATCTCATCCATGCGCCCGCAAGGGGTGCAGGGCTGGGTGATCTCCAGCAGGGCCTCGCCGATCCGTAGGCGATCACCGGGCTGGAGGGCATGAAGGAAGAGCCCTCGCACGGTGATGTTCTCCCGCACGGCTCCCGGCCGAAGCTCCAGGGCTTCCAGGGTTTCGAGATCCATCAAGAGGACCTGGCGGGAGGATCCCTCTCGGGCGTGGGAGTCGCCCACGATGCCGTAGCCGGCTTCCACCCGAAGGGCGGGGGCAGTCTCCATAGGCATCCGATGGCCCGGGCACCGGAACAACGCCACCACCACAGGTTGGTCCATGGAGTTGGCTCCCTTATGAAGATCTAAGAGCGCGCCGCTCTGGGGTTCCTCCGAATGAGGGCTGGAGAGCCCGGCGGCCCTCCAGCCCCCGCGGACGAGGGATCAGAGGTTAGCCACGACAGCGTCGGCGAACTCGCTGGTGCGAACCTCCTGGGCACCTTCCATCAGGCGCGCCAGGTCGTAGGTCAAGATCTTCTGCTGGACAGTGCGGGTGAAGGCGGCCTCGATGGCGTCGGCGACCTCATTCCACCCAATGTAGCGGAACATCATCGCCCCGGAGAGCAGCAGCGAGCCCGGGTTCACCTTGTCTAGCCCGGCATATTTGGGAGCCGAGCCGTGGGTGGCCTCGAAGACGGCTGTGGCATCTCCGATGTTGGCACCGGGGGCGATGCCCACCCCACCCACCAGGGCGGCCAGGGCCTCGGAGAGGTAATCGCCGTTGAGGTTAGGGGTGGCGATCACGTCGTATTCCTCAGGTCGGAGCAGGACCTGCTGGAACATCGCGTCGGCGATGCGATCCTTGATGATGATCCTCCCGTCAGCGGATTTGCCCTCGGCCACCTCGGCTTCCGCAACGGTCACGTCGCCGAACTCTTCCTTGGCCACCTCGTAGCCCCAACGGATGAAGGCGCCTTCTGTGTATTTCATGATGTTGCCCTTTCCGACCAAGGTGAGGCTGCGCCGGCCATTCTCCAGAGCGTAGCGGATGGCCTTGCGCACCAGCCGCTTGGTGGCCCCCTCGCTGATGGGTTTGACCCCGATGCCCGCGTGAGGCGGCAGGGTGATCTTGAAGGTCCGCTTCAGATACGCTGCCACCCGCCGGGCCTCCGGGGAGCCTGCCTCCCACTCGATCCCGGCGTAGACGTCCTCGGTGTTCTCCCGGAACACCACCATGTTGACTTTGTGGGGCTCTTTGAGGGGAGATGGAACTCCCGGATACCATTTGACCGGCCGGACGCATGCGTAGAGGTCCAGTTTCTGCCGGAGCTGGACGTTGATGCTGCGCCAGCCATAGCCCACCGGAGTGGTGAGGGGACCTTTGATGGCCACCCCAAACTCACGGATGGCGCGGAGCGTCTCCTCCGGGAGCCGCTCGCCGTAGAGCGCCTCTGCGTCCTCCCCGGCGTAAAGACGGACCCAGGCGATCTTCCGCTGGCCACCGTAAACCTTCTGCACGGCCGCGTTCCATACCTTCATCGCCGCTGGCATAATGTCCTGCCCTGTCCCATCGCCCACGATGTAGCCGATGATCGGATGGTCTGGGACCACCAGCTGGCCGTTCCGCACCTCGATCTTCTTACCGTCCTCCGGCGTGCGCACATGGATGAACATGGAGAAACCCTCGTGCGAGTCTTTTCGCGGATGATTATACTGGAGGGACAGAGGGAAGGGAATCGGGGGGAATGCCTGAGAGGCGATTGACATGGGATCCCGAACGGGCCTATAATCCCCACGCAACCCTGTGTGCGGGGAGCCTCCCCATGCGGGTGCGGAATTACATCAATGGCGAATGGGTGGAGGCGCGATCCGAGGAGTGGTATCTGGACCTCAACCCGGCCACGGAGGAGCCCGTGGCCGAGGTGGTGAAATCCGACGAGCGGGACGTGGCCGCCGCGGTGGAGGCCGCCGAGGCCGCTTTCGAGAAGTGGCGGAAGGTCCCGGCGCCCAAACGGGCGGAGATCCTGTATCGAGCCGGGCAGCTGCTGCTGGAGCGCAAGGAGCAGATGGCCCGCCTGCTCACCCAGGAGATGGGGAAGATCCTCCTGGAGGCCCGTGGAGATGTGCAGGAGGCCATCGATATGGCCTTCTACATCGGCGGGGAGGGCCGCCGCCTCCTGGGCTACACCGCCCCAGTGGAGCTGCCGAATAAGTTCGGGATGGCCATCCGCGATCCCATCGGGGTCGTTGCATGCATCACCCCCTGGAACTTCCCCATCGCCATCCCCTCCTGGAAGATCTTCCCCGCCCTGGTTGCCGGCAACGCAGTGATCTTCAAACCCGCCACCGACACCCCGGCCACCGCCGCCGAGTTCGTGCGGATCTTCGAGGAGGCAGGGCTCCCGCCGGGCGTCCTCAACCTGGTCATCGGCCCCGGCCCCACGGTCGGCAATGCCCTGGTCGAGCATCCCACGGTGAAGGCCATCTCCTTCACCGGCTCCACAGAGGTCGGGCGGGATCTCTATGTCCGGGCCGCTCGGCATCTCAAGCGGGTCTCCCTGGAGATGGGCGGCAAGAACGCGATCATCGTGATGGAGGATGCCAACCTGGAGCTGGCCATGGAGGCCACCCTGTGGGCAGCTTTCGGGACCACTGGGCAGCGCTGCACGGCGTGCTCCCGGCTGATCCTCCACAGGCCTATCAAGGAGAAGTTCACGGAGATGCTGGTGGAGCGGGCGAAGGGGTTGCGGCTGGGCAACGGCCTGGAGCCGACCACCGAGGTGGGGCCGCTGATCAACGCGGCAGCAGTGCGGAAAGTCCAATCCTACGTGGAGATCGGGAAGGGGGAGGGAGCACGGCTGCTATGCGGCGGCAACCCGGTCAAGGTCAACGGCAAAGGCTTCTTCTACGAGCCGACGATCTTCGACCGAGTGCAGCCGGACATGCGGATCGCCCAGGAGGAGATCTTCGGCCCTGTGCTCTCCATCATCGAGACGGAAAGCCTGGAAGAAGCCATCTGCATCAACAACTCGGTGAACTACGGCCTCTCCAGCAGCCTCTTCACCCAGGACGTCAACAAGGCCTTCCAGGCCATCCGGGACATCACCACTGGCATCGTCTACATCAACCACGGCACCACGGGGGCGGAGATCCAGTTCCCCTTCGGCGGCACCCGGGGGACGGGCAACGGGCACCGGGAGGCCGGACTGATGGCCATCGAGTTCTTCACGGAGTGGAAGGCAGTTTACGTCGACTACAGCGGCCAGCTCCAGCGGGCCCAGATCGACACCACCGCCTTCGGGCAGGTGTCCGTCCAGTAACATCCGTCCGGTCCTCGGTTCATGGCAAACGGGGCGGACCGGGCGTCCGGCCCGCTCTGCTCTCCAATGTGGAAGCCTCTTCGGCCTTGCAAGTAAAGTTCGCATGGTTTAGTAAAATTGTGCTAAGATTCACATGACACGTTTCTATTGGGATGATGCGTATCCGATTGCACGGGCGTTGCGGGCGGCCCATCCAGGCGTGGACCCGCTTTCGGTCGATTGGGACACGTTGCACCGGTGGGTGGTCGCCCTGCCAGGTTTCGCGGACGATCCGCGCCTGAAGGATCCAGTGCGGCTGGAGGAGATCCAGCGAGAGTGGCTAGAGGAGGTGCTCGCCCATGGATGAGCTGCGCGATCTGAACACCATGCCGATTCCCTCCGAACTGCGCCACAACGTCTTCGTCACCACCATCGACCGCTTCGTGAGCCACATTTATAACTGGGGGCGCAAGCGATCGGTCTGGCCTATGATGTTCGGCCTCGCCTGCTGCGCCATTGAGATGATCTGTGCCGCGGCCAGCCGCTTCGATATCGCTCGCTTCGGCTCCGAGCTGATGCGCCCCAGCCCCCGCCAGGCGGATCTCATGATCGTCTCCGGCACCGTCACCAAGAAGATGGTCCCCCAGATTGTCCGCCTCTACAACCAGATGCCGGAGCCTAAATATGTGATCTCGATGGGGGCCTGCGCCACGGGCGGCGGCCCGTTTAAGGAGGGCTACAACGTGGTCTCCGGCATCGACAAGTTCATCCCGGTGGATGTGTATGTGCCGGGTTGTCCGCCGCGGCCGGAGGCTCTGTTGCACGGGCTGCTCAAGCTCTACGCCAAGATCGAGCGCCAGTCCGTGCGGGGGGTCCCCTGGTATCAGAAAGGGGATTCCGAAGCCATCCCGGTGCCGATGCTGGGGCCGGATCTGATCGACCCCCGGCGTCTGCCGGAGATCCGTGCCCGGCTGGCCGAGCTGCGCGCGCAGCAGAGCGCGCCCTCGGAGGAAGCCTCCAGCTCCTGATCCTTGCCGGTTGGGGAGGGAAAGGATGAGCACAGCGACCAAGACCAAGGCGGCTCCCCTGGCGGAGCTCCGGGGCGACCTGGCGATCCTCAAGGAGCGGTTCGGGGACGCGGTCCAACCCGCGGAATATGAGGGCGTGGTCATCGCCAACGACGCCCTGGTGGAGGCGGCCCGCTTCATCCGGGACGAGCTGGGCTACCGGTATCTCTCCAGCGTGACGGCGGTCGACTACATCGAGCAGGGCTATTTCGAGGTGGTCTACCACGCCTATCGTCTCGAGGGCGGCGGCCCCCTGGTGTTCAAAGCCCGGACCCTCCGGGATGTGGTCACGGTGCCTTCCCTGGTTTCGGTGTGGCCGGGGGCCGACTTCCAGGAGCGGGAGGCCTGGGATCTGATGGGGATCCGTTTTGCCGGCCATCCGAACCTGAAGCGGATCCTGCTGTGGGAGGGGTTCCACGGGCATCCCCTGCGCAAGGACTGGAAGGAGCCTTATTACGAGGAGGAGCATAAGCCCTTCGGCAGCCGCTGGCCCTCCGGCCATCACGTGCGGGCGGAGGACCGAGTCCTCTGGCAGGACAACGTTCACTATCCCCTAGATTGGGATCCCGATCAGGCTGAGGACACCTCAGACGAGTTGCTGTACATCGGCACAGGGCAGTTCGCCCGGGCGGACACAGGGGAGACGGTGGAGCCGAAGACCCTGCGCACGGAGCGGCTGGTGGTCAACATGGGCCCCCAGCATCCCAGCACCCACGGGGTCTTCCGCATGGCGGTCACCTTGGACGGGGAGACCATCGTGCGTCTGGAGCCGGTCATGGGCTATCTCCACCGCAACCACGAGAAGATCGGCGAGCGCAATTTGTATCTCCAGAACATGCCTTACACGGACCGGCTCGACTACATCTGCTCGATGAGCAACAACCTGGGATACGCTATCGCCGTGGAGAAGCTGCTGGGGATCAAGCCCCCGGAGCGGGCAGAGTATCTGCGGGTGATCATGGCCGAGTTCACCCGGATCATCAACCACCTCTGGGCCATCGGCTTCCTTCTCAACGACCTAGGGGCCTTCTTTACCCCTGCCCTCTATGCCATCGAAGAGCGGGAGCTGATCCTGGACCTCTTCGAGGAGGCCTCGGGCTCCCGGATGATGTGCAACTACATGCGTTTCGGCGGCGTGGCCCACGATGTCTCCGACGACTGGATCGCCCGGGCCAAGGAGCTGGTTTGCAACCGTCTCCCTCAGGCCATCGAGGAGCTGGACCGCTACCTTACCCATAATGAGCTGATCAAAGCCCGCTGCCAGGGGGTGGGGGTGCTCCCGCCAGACCTGGCGGTGGCCTACAGCGCGGCGGGGCCGGTGCTGCGTGCCTCAGGGGTCCCTTACGACGTGCGCCGGGCGGAGCCCTACAGCATCTACGATCGTTTCGACTTTGACGTGGCGGTCCGCTACAACGGGGACGTTTACGACCGATACTTGATCCGCATTGACGAGATGTGGCAGTCCCTGCGTATCCTCCGCCAGGCCCTGGATCAGCTTCCCAACGGGGAGATCCAGGCGGGCAAGAAGCAGTATATGATCCGCGTGCCCGCCGGGCAGGCCTACGGGCGGGTGGAGAACCCGAAGGGGGAGCTGGGCTTCTACATCGTCAGCGACGGCAGCCCCAACCCCTACCGTTATCACATCCGCGCGCCGTCCTTCATCAACCTCACTGCGCTGAACGAGATGTGCAAGGGCCATAAGGTGGCCGACGTGGTGGTCATCCTGGGCAGCATCGATATCGTGTTGGGCGAGGTCGACCGTTAGCCTGCAAGCGGGAGGCGATCGGCGATGATCTACGGTCTCGGCATCCTCAAGGGCCTCGGCGTCACGCTGAAGCATCTCATCCACTCCTATCTCGAGGACGTCCGTTACCTGTTCGAGGGCGGGCGTTATCAGCCGCGCCATCTCCCGGCCCGACAGGGCCCTCGGGCCCGCGGCGTGTTCACTGTCCAGTATCCGAAGGAGAAGCTGCCGCTGCCCGAGAACTTCCGCTACATCCCCTTCCTGGTCTACGACACCCAGGAGGACAAGATCAAGTGCACCTCCTGCGGGATCTGCGCCAAGGTCTGCCCGCCCCAGTGCATCTGGATCGTGCGGGGCACGGACCCCCAGACCGGCCGCCCCCGGCCGGAGCCCGAAGCCTTCTACATCGACGCCACTATCTGCATGTCCTGTGGCTTCTGCGCGGAGTTCTGCCCCTTCGACGCCATCAAGATGGACCACGATTATGAGCTCTCCGCTTACGAGCGCTACGAGTCGTTGCTCTTCGACCTGCCGCGCCTGCTGAAGCCCGACACCTACCACGCCCAGATCCACCCCTCAGATTGGGCGCGGGAGCTGGCGGAGAAGGAGGCGGAGAAAGCGAAGAAGGGACAGAAGGCGGAGAAGGCGGCGGCCCAGGTCTCCTCCTGAGTGCGATCACGGAAAGGACCTGCGGTGCGCCCGCGAGCGGGAGCGATCGAAACGGCGGCGGTGCTGGAAGAGGCAGTGGCCCGGCTGCGGCAGGCAGACCCGGGGCTGCGAGCGGTGATCCTGTTCGGGTCGGCGGCCTGGGCTAAGCAGATGGCCCGCGATCTGGATCTGCTGATCCTCACAGAGGGTCAGCCGGAGGAATCTATCCTTCACGGTCTACTGGCCGATCTCCCGCTCCCAGTGGATCTGGTGATCCCACGGGTCGGGGAGCCCCTGGGCAGGCTGGCTCCGGCCATCCGCGCGGGTCGTCTGATCTGTGGGGATCCGCGGATCCTCGACGAAGCGTTATCTGGCGTGCCGGTCCCATCCCCAGAAGAGGTCTGGCGGACTCTGGCGGCCGCAGAGGATTATGCCCGCCTAGCCCAGGAGGCAACTTCTCCCCTGCGGCGGGATCGCCATTATCGGACAGCCTTCAACACCCTGTTCGAGGCTGCCCGCCTGGCTGTGATGATCTACTTGGGAACAGACGAGGAGCGCTGGGAGCATCTTTCGCGTGCGCTCCCCCCGGAGCTCGCAGAGATCTTCCGTCGCTTGATCCGTCATCTTCATATTCGATTCTGGTACGAAGGGGATTATCCACGGGAGCAGTCCAGCGAATCCTTTTGCTTGTGGAAGGAAGAAGTCCAGCGTTTCATCGAGCGATTGCTCTCCCGCTGAGAGGCCGGGATAAGTTGAGAGGCCAGGATAAGGAATGAAACGGGAGGCTTGCATGGCGACGACCGAACAGGTGATGCAAGCGCTGCGCCGGGTGATCGATCCGGAGCTGGGGCGGGATATCGTCTCGCTAGGGATGGTGCGGGACGTTCGGGTGGAGGGCGATCGGGTCTCGCTGACGGTGGTGCTGACCACCCCGGCCTGTCCCCTGACGGAG
Source organism: Thermoflexus sp. (assembly GCA_017743605.1). Classification (GTDB taxonomy): domain Bacteria; phylum Chloroflexota; class Anaerolineae; order Thermoflexales; family Thermoflexaceae; genus Thermoflexus. Next base: position 12,860 of record JAGHYO010000016.1, read on the forward strand.
CGCATCGAGGCGGAGGTGCGCGCCGCCCTCCAGGCCCTCCCCGGGGTGCGGCAGGTGGACCTCCGGATGTCCGCCCAGGTGCCGACCCACGCCCGGCTGCAGGGGATCGAAGGCCTGGCCTTCAAGAACATCCTGGCGGTGGGCAGCGGCAAGGGCGGGGTGGGCAAGAGCACAGTGGCGGTCAACCTGGCGGTGGCCCTGGCCGGGACGGGGGCAGTGGTCGGGTTAATGGACGCGGACGTATATGGCCCGAACATCCCGGAAATGCTCGGGGTACGGCGCATCCCTGCCCCGCGGGACAACCGGATCATCCCTGCCGTGGCCTACGGAGTGCGGGTGATGTCCATGGGGTTCCTGCTTCCCCCCGATCAGCCGGTGATCTGGCGGGGGCCGATGCTCCACAGCGCGGTGCGGCAGTTTTTGAACGACGTGGACTGGGGGATGCTGGATTACCTGGTAGTGGATCTGCCGCCGGGGACCGGGGATGTAGCCATCTCCCTGGCCCAGCTGGTGCCCTTGACCGGAGCAGTGGTGGTGACCACGCCCCAGGCGGTCTCGCTGAGCGACGTGGGGCGGGCGGTGGAGATGTTCCGACGGCTGGAAGTGCCCATACTGGGGGTAGTGGAGAACATGAGCGGGTTCGTCTGCCCGCACTGCGGACGGGAGACGGCCATCTTCGGGGAGGACGGTGGCCGCCGGCTGGCGGAGCGGATGGAGATACCCTTCCTGGGCCGTATCCCTCTGGACCCGCGGGTGCGGGAAGGTGGGGATGCGGGGCGGCCTCTTGTGATCGCTCACCCCGACAGCCCGGCCGCCCAGGCCATGCGCGACATTGCCCGTCAGATCGCCGCTCGCATCAGCGTCCTCAACCTCAGCGAACCGGCACCCTCCGGAGCCTCCCCCGCGCGCTGAGAGGATCCTGCGAAGGATTTGGCAACGGGGAGGCTCGCGCGGACCTCCCCGTTGTTTTTCGGCGACGGTGCGCTCCGGTGTGTCCCAAAGTCGTCGCAAACCCAGGTAGATTTTGGACAACTTCGGTCAGTTGACCTACATGGGTGGGCGAAGGCATTGCCTTCGCCCGCTTAGCCTGACAAAATCGAGGCGCGCCCGCGCGCTCGGCAGGCTACTCCCGCAGCCAGGGCCCTTTGTTCTAAAGCACGGCATAGGTGTTCAGGAGGGCAACTCCTGCCCACAGGAGGATCACCGGGCACGCGGCAGCCAGGGCTCCCACGGTAGAGAAGGACTGGAGGGCCTTGCTCCCCGAAATCCCAGAGATCCCCACGAACAGCAACAGGCAACCATCCAAACGCCAAGCTGAGGGCCAGGTTATAGCCCACCCCCATAGGGCGTGCCGTTGGGCCAGCGGATGGAGATCCGAGACGAAGAACGCCGCCAGCCCCACCAACCAGATCCACCAGGGCAGGATGGCCAGAAGCTGATCCCGCCGGGGAAGGAAAGTCGGGGAGGACGCGCCAGACATTGGTTCGTTGGACATAGGGAGCCTCCATAAGAGCGCAATGGACATGCCTGAAACCACGCTGCCCATGCACCCCGGAGGAGGTGGGAGAGCCAGGTCTGTCCCCGGATCGCATAAAGGCGCTCAGCCGCGTCGCCCTCGACTTCCTCTTGGAAATGGCGAAGGCATACGGTTCCGGGCTCAGCCCCCTCGGGGCCGCCGCTATGATCGGTCAACCCGATGGCCATCGCTGTTGTCCGCTGTGGATACCGTCGACCCTGGCAAACCCGGCGCACCCAACGGGGCCGCCCACGTTTGCTCCTGTTGCGGACCACACAAGCGGCTCCGCAGCGAGGGCGAGGGGATCATAGGGGGTCAGCTCTCCCCTAACGCCTCCCTCGGAGCGATCGAGGTGTTCGCCAGGGCCTCCAGGCCCGGGCTGAGGCGCACCGGATAGCGAGGGGCCTCCCGCAGGGCCTTGTAAGGCTCTGGCAGCCGCCCGAACGCCTCCTGAAACCGCTCCCGCAGCTCGGTTAGGGTCGGATGGGGACGAAGCAGACGCCCTTCTTCCATCACTTTCTCCAGCAGCGGTGCCCCCCCTTCGATCCGCTCCTCCCGCAGCGACAGCACGTCCTCTCGCATCTGCCCCTTCTCATCATGGAACCGAAACACCTGCTTCGGGCCGGGGAGGGACGCCTTGCCTGGGCTCAATTTGCGGGCCGGACGGCCCTCATAGGCCACCAGCTTGTAGGCCATGTCTAGCCACGGCCAGTCCTCCGAAACTCCCATCCGGGTTCCCACCCCGAAGGCGTCGATGGGCGCGCCGGCCCGCGCCAGCTCCTCCATGCGGCATTCATCCAGCCCCCCGCTGGCCAGGATCTGCGCCTCGGGGAGCCCTGCCTCGTCCAGGATGCGGCGCACCTCCCAGCTGAGCGTGAGCAGGTCCCCGCTGTCCAGGCGCACCCCGATCAAGCGGCGGCCCCGCTCCCGCAACTCCTGTCCCACCCGGGCGGCCCGGCGGGCCCCCTCCAGCGTGTCATATGTGTCGATGAGGAAGATTGCCCTCTCTGGGAAGGTCTCCGCGAAGGCCCGGAAGGCCTCTTCTTCCTCCGAGAAGGCCATGATGAACGAGTGGGCCATGGTCCCCGTGATAGGGATCCCGTAGACCTTGCCCGCTAGGACGTTGCTGGTGGCCTGGAAGCCCACCAGATAGGAGCAGCGGGCGACCTTCAGCCCGGCGTCCACCCCATGCGTCCGCCGCAGAGCGAAATCCACCACCCCTCGCCCCCGGGCGGCCACAAGGCAGCGGGCGGCCTTGGTGGCGATCATTGTCTGTAGGTGCGCCTGATTGATCACATAGGTCTCCGCGATCTGGGCCTGGATGATGGGCGCCGTGATCTCCAAGATGGGTTCCTGGGCGAACACCAGCGTCCCCTCTGGGACCGCCCACACCTCCCCGGTGAAGCGGAGGCCTGCGAGATAATCCAGGAAGGGGCGGTAGAAAATGCCGGTGGACTCCAGATACTCCAGGGCCTCCGGGGGGAAGCGGAAATCTTCCAGGAACCGGAGCACGTCCTCCAGGCCGGCTGCCACCAGAAAGCCTCGCTCCGGCGGGAGATCCCGCACGAACAGGCTGAAAGTGGCCTGGCCGGTGACCCCGTGGGCCCAGTAGGCCTGGGCCATGGTCAGCTCATACAGATCCGTGACCAGGATCCGATCTTCCGGGCGCAGCATCATAGGTCTCTCGCGCGAAGGATCGCGTGGGATCGTTACCGGACCACCGCGTTTTCCGGCAGGAAGGCCTGGCGCACGTCCTCGATCTCCGGCATCCGGCGCAGGGCCTCGAGGACGGCCTTCGGGGCCGGGCTGTCCAGATTGATGAAAGAAAGGGCCGTCCCGCCCGGGCGATCCCGCCCTAGGCGCCACTCGGCGATATTGATCCCGTGCTGGCCTAGGAGGGTTCCTACCCGGCCGATCACCCCAGGCACATCGCGGCTGCGCATGACCAGGAGTGCCCCTCGGGGCAGCGCCTCCATCGGGAAGGCATCCACCTGGACGATGCGGGGCTCCCCAGCGAACAGGGCGCCGACGATCAGCTGCGTCTCTTTGGTGGAGAGGACCCGGCAGGCGATGGCCTGGGCGTAGGCTCCCAGGATCGGCTGGGGGGCCTCCACGATGCGGATGCCCTGCTCCTGGGCCCGCACGGGGGCGTTCACGAAGGTCACGGCGTCTCCCAGGATAGGGGTGAGCAGCCCTTTCAGCAACGCCACTCCCAGCGGCCGGATCACCGGGCGCAGCTCCTCCCCCCGCACATCGATCTCTACCTGATAGATGCGCCCCTGCACGATCTGCATGTGCAGGCTCCCCAGCACCTCCGCCAAGCGCATATAGGGGGCCAGGGCGCGATAGTCGGCTCCCTCTGGGAAGGGAAGGTTCACCACGTTGCGGAAATCCCGTCCCCGCAGGGCATCCAGCACCTGCTGGGCGATCTGCCAGCTGATCAGGCGCTGGGCCTCCCGGGTGCTGCCCCCTAGGTGGGGCACGGCCAGCACCCGTTCATGGGTAATCAGCGCATGCAGGATCGGCGCGCGCGGCGGCTCCTCGCTGAAGGTGTCCAAGGCCGCCCCGGCGACGCGACCGGCGTTTAGGGCCTCTAAGAGCGCCTCCTCATCGATCACCGCCCCCCGGGCGGTGTTCACCAGATAGATCCCGGGCTTCATTTTCTCGAAGGCCGCCCGGTTGAGCATGCGGTAGGTCTCCCGGGTGAGGGGGACATGAAGGCTCAGGATATCGGACCGGGCGTAGAGCTCGTCCAGATCGGGCACTAGCTCGATCTGCAGGGCCAGGGCCCGTTCCTCAGGGATGTAGGGATCGAAGGCGATCACGTGCATCTCGAAGGCGCGGGCCCGGCGGGCCACCTCCGTCCCGATCCGTCCCAGCCCCAGCAGTCCCATGGTCTTGCCCGCCAGCTGGACTCCGAGGAAGCGCTCCCGCTCCCATTGCCCTTCCTGCAGGGAGAGCCAGGCTGGGGGGATCTTCCGCAGGAGGGCGAGCAGCAGTGCAAAGGTGTGTTCCGCGACGGCCACCGTGCTGGCTGCGGGCGTGTTCATCACCAGAATCCCCCGCTGCGTGGCCGCCTCCAGGTCGATGTTGTCCACGCCGATGCCCGCCCGGGCGATCACCCGAAGCCGCTCCGCCGCCTCCAGCACCTTCGCATCCAGCCGGACCCCGCTGCGCACGATCAGCGCGTCGCAGGTCCGGACCAGCTCCCGCAGCGTTTCCGACGAGGGCCGTCGGGCCTCCACCACCTCCACCTCGGGGTCCCCGCGCAGCAGGGCCAGTCCTTCCTCGTCCAGTAGGTCCGTCAATGCGATGCGCCACACGATCTGGCATCCCTCCTCATCCTGCTGAGCCTTCTGTGCTCCCTTCGAGCCACTCGTCGATATCTGCCAGCAGCGCCTCAATGTGATGCGGCTGGATCTCCCCCATATGGGCGATGCGGAAGGTCTTCCCCTTCAGCGGGCCGTAGCCGGAGGAGATCACCTTGCCCCGCCGACGCAGGAATTCGTTCAGGGCGCTCACCTCGATCCCTCGCGTGTTGAACACGCAGGTCAGCGTCCAGGATCGGTAGCCGTCCTCGGCGAACAGGGCGAACCGCTTCGAGGCCCAGGCCTGCACCCGCTCGGCCATGCGGCGGTGGCGCTCCCAGCGGGCCTCCAGGCCTTCCTCCAGGATGCGATGGAACTGCCGGTCGGCGGCGAAGAGCAGGGAGATGGCAGGCGTGGCCGGCGTCTCCCCCCGTTCCGCATAGCGCGCCATGGTGAGCAGGTCGAAGTAGTAGCCCCGATGGGGCACCTCCTTTGCCTTCTCCATCGCCCGCTCCGACACGGCGCAGAAGGCCAGCCCCGGGGGCAGCGCCAGGCACTTCTGAGAGGAGGCGAGGACGAAATCCAGGCCCCAGGCGTCGGTCTCCAGGGGCGCGCCCCCCAGTGAGGAGACCGCATCCACCAGGATCAGCACGTCCGGGAAGGCCTGGCGCACCGCCGCGGCGATCTCCGCCAAGGGGTTCATCACCCCTGTGGAGGTCTCGTTGTGCACGACAGTGATGGCCTCAATATCCGGATGGGCGGCGACGGCCTCCACGACCTGCTCGGGCCGGATGGCCTGCCCCCAGGCCACGGAGAGAGCGGCCGCTTCTTTCCCGTTGGCCAGTGCCACCTGATGCCAGCGCTCCCCGAAGGCGCCGTTGATCAGGCAGAGGACCTTCTGGCGCACCAGGTTGCGGATCGCAGCCTCCCACAGGCCGGTGCCGGAGGCGGCCACGAAGAACACCCGCCCGCGCGTGCGAAAGATCGCCTGCAAGCGCGGGATCAGCCGCTCGAACAGGGCGGTGAACTCCCGGCCGCGGTGGCCGATCATCGGCCGGGCCTGCGCCTGGGCGATCTCCTCCGGGACATACGTCGGACCAGGGATGAAAAGCATCGGTGCCTCTTCCATCAGATCCGTCTCCTTTGCTTCCGGTAGGAGGGGCTTTCGCCCCGAACATCCGTCTTCGATGAGGCGATGATTACAGTAAAGGCTGCTCCGGCAACCCCGAGCCCCTGGCTCTCGATCACGTAAGGTCGCGGCTGAAGCCGCTCCTACG
>JAGHYO010000337.1 GCA_017743605.1 Thermoflexus sp.
CCAGGTCGCGGACGTCCAGAGCGTGCACCTGGTCTGGCAGGCGGCCCGGCTCCTGCTCCGGGAGGGGGCGACGCCCTTCCGCTCCTTAGGTCGCATCTCCGTCCGGCCCCGGACCTATCAGCTCGTCCCCCTCATGATGGCCCTGCGGCTGGACCCGGTTCGCCTCCTCATCGCCGACGACGTGGGCGTCGGCAAGACCATCGAAGCCGCCCTTATCGTCCGGGAACTGTGGGATCAGGGCGAAATCCGCCGGCTGGCTGTCCTCTGCCCGCCCTACCTTTGCGACGGGTGGCAAAAGGAACTCGAGGAGAAGTTCCACCTGGAGGCCGTGGTGATCGGATCAGGCACCATCCGTCGGCTCGAGCGGGAAACTCCACCCGGCCGCACGATCTACGAGCACTATCCTGTGCAGGTCATCAGCATTGACTTCATCAAGCATCCTCGGAACCGCGCGGCCTTTCTGCTCAAGGCGCCCGAGCTCCTCATCGTGGACGAGGCCCACGGGGTCGTCCCCGGCCGCCAGGAGGATCGTCACCTGCGCTATGAGCTCGTCCAGGAACTCGCCCAAGATCCCAAACGCCACCTCATCCTCCTCACTGCCACCCCCCACAGTGGCATCCCCGAGGCCTTCCAGAAGCTTCTGGGTTTGCTCGACCCGCGTTTTGAGGGCTGGGAGTTCACGGCGCTGTCGGAGCCCCAGCGGGCGGAACTGGCCCGCCACTTCATCCAGCGCACCCGCAAGGACATCGAAGGGCAGTGGGAGGATCGGCCATGCTTCCCCCAGCGGGAGCCCATTGAAGCCACTTATCGCCTCTCGCCGGCTTATCGGGACCTCTTTGAGGCCGTCTACGACTTCTGCAACGAGATCGTGCGCAGCGGCGAGGCCCTCCAGGCGTATCGCCGCCGGATGCGGTGGTGGAGCGCCCTGGCCCTCCTGCGGTGCGTCATGTCCAGCCCCCAGGCCGCCCGCGTGGCCCTTGAGAAGCGGCGGAAGGCAGAGGCGTCCGCCCCGGGGGAAGACGAGGAGGGCATCTACTACGCCTATGAGCCCACGGATCAGCTCCCCAGCAACGAAGCCCCCACTCCCCTCCTCGAGCGGGTCGAAGCCGACCTCACCGACTCCGAGAAGGCTCGGCTGCGCCGTTTGGAGCGAATGGCCGAGCAGATCACGGCGGAGCAGGACAATAAACTCAAGGGATGCGTAGAGATCGTGCGAGGGCTTTTGCGCGAGGGATATCACCCCGTTGTCTGGTGCTACTACGTGGAGACAGCGGAATACGTAGCCAAGGCCCTGGCGGAGGAGTTCCCCGATGCTCGAGTGCTCTGCCTCACCGGACGGGTCGGCGAGGAGGAGCGGCGCCTCCGGGTGGATGATCTCCTGCGCAAACCCCAACGGGTCCTGGTAGCCACCGACTGCCTCTCGGAGGGGATCAACCTCCAGCATGGGTTCAACGCCGTGATCCACTACGACCTACCCTGGAACCCGAACCGTCTGGAGCAGCGGGAGGGCCGCGTCGACCGCTACGGCCAGCCGACCCCGATGGTGAAGGCGGTCCGCTACTACGGTGTGGACAACCCAGTGGACGGCGCCGTCATCCGGGTTCTCCTCGACAAGGCCCGCGAGATCCGCGAGACCCTGGGGACCTACGTGCCGATCCCCGAGGAGGAGCGACTGGTGGTGGAGGCCCTCGTGAACGCCCTCTTCTTCGGAAAGGAGAAGCCTACCGCCCGGCAGCTCCGGCTCGGGCTGGAGCTGGAGGAGCCGTCCGTCCGGGAACTGCACCGGAAGTGGGACTTGGATGTCCAGCGGGAGAAGGAGAGCCGCACCCGTTTTGCCCAGCGGGCCCTCAAACCCGAGGAGGTGCGACGGGAGCTCGAGGCCACCGATCAGGTCCTGGGGGACCCAAAGGCCGTCCGGAACTTTGTCCTGCTCGCCTGCCAGAAGCTGGGGATCCAGGTGCAGGCCGACCACAGGCAGGCCGATGTGTGGCACGTGACCGCGCAACCGGCAGCTCTGGAGGGAGTCCCCGAGGCGATTCGTCATGCACTCCCCATCGATTCCAGGGGACGCTGGACGATCTCGTTCACGAGCCCCACGCCCGAGGGAGCCGAATACGTCGGTCGGAACTACCCCTTCGTCGTGGCCCTGGCCCGTTACGTGTTCGAGCAGGCCCTGGAGGGGGCTCGGCAAGCCGTGGCTGCCCGGTGTGGGGCGATCCGCACCCGCGCTGTGCAGCGCCTGACGACCTTGGTCCTGCTCCGGCCGAGGTTCCAGCTCCTTCAGCTGGACCGCCCGCCGCTCCTGGCCGAGGAGGTCCTGGTGACCGGCTTTGAGGGGTTCGTGGACCGGTGGCTTCCACAAGACCGGGCGCTGGATCTGCTGAACGCCGAGCCCAGCGCGAACCTCCCGGCCTCCGAGAAGCGGGAACTCGTGGACCTCATGCGGGAGGAGGTCCGGCGCCTCGTGGAGGCAGCCCCCGACGAGAGTCCCCTGGGGAGGATTTTGAAGGAGCGGGCCCGGGAGCTCGAAGAGGCCCATCGCCGCATCCGGCAGAGCGTGGGCCGGCCGGTGAGAGGGCTCCGGGTCGAGCCCTACTGGCCCCCGGACGTCTTAGGCCTGCTCGTGTTGCAGCCAGAGGTGGAGGCTTAGGAGGGCGAATGGCAAATCGCGAATGGCGAACGGCAAGTGGGGAGCGGGTGCCTCGGAGAGGCCCTGCGGTGTGGCTGGAGGGCGGGCTCCTGGGCCCAGACATCCTGGAGCGCCTGGATCAGGAGGCGCTTCCTGGGCAGAAGCCTGCCGACTTCGGCTTCCCCGCCGGACGCTCGCTCACGGCTGAGATCGCCGCCGTCTACCGGGATGCCCGCGGCCTCTACGCCGTCTTCCGACAGGGCCTCGAGCGTCTCCCTGAAGGCGACCCCACCACGACCCTCACCCGCGAGCGGTGGGTCATCCCGTTCATGGGGCTGCTAGGTTACGAACTCCACTACAATCCTCGTTCCTACGAGCTGGGCGGCCAATCCTTCCCCATCTCCCATCGGGCTGGCGAGAATGAGGACGCCCCGCCTGTCCACATCGTGGGCGCCCGCCGGAGCCTGGACCGGGTGGACCCCTCGGGCCGGCCCCGGG
>JAGHYO010000338.1 GCA_017743605.1 Thermoflexus sp.
CCCGGAGGGGGCGTTCCGGGTGGCCACCCGGCGCGGGAAGCAGTTCAACAGCATGATCCACGAGGACATCGATCCCATCAATGGCCTCCCGCGGGACGCGGTGTTGATGCACCCCCGCGACGCGGCCCGCCTGGGGCTGCGCCCCGGAGATCCCGTCCGGCTTTGGAACCCTTACGGGGAGCTGCGGGGCCGGGTCTTCCTGGCCGACGTGAAGCCCGGCACCCTCCAGGTGCACTGGCCCGAGGGGAACGCCCTGGCGGCCCCCGAGGCCCGCTCGCCTCTGGCCGGCATCCCCGCTTACAAAGGGATCTTCGCCTTTGTGGAGCGCGCGAACGGGGATGCGGCTCCCTGAGCGCCGCGCGGGAGGAGAGGCCTGTGGATCGCGATGGGATGTGGAAGCTGTGGCCGGTCATCGGCCTGCGCCCGGGGCGACGGGAGCGACAGGAAGACGCTGTGATCGCGGAGGAGCCCCTGGAGATCCAGATCGCCCTCCCCAATGCGGAAGGCGCGGAGGTCCTCCCCGTCGCGGTCACGATGCGGACCCCGGGGGACGATGAGGACCTGGCCCTGGGCTTTCTCTACACGGAGGGTCTGATCGACGATCCTCGATGGATCCGCGCGGGGCTGTCCTCGGAGCGCCCGACCCCTCACACCGTCCGGGTTGTGCTCCCTCCGGGTCACGGGATCGACCGGCAGCGGCTGACCCGTCACTTCTATATGACCAGCAGCTGCGGGGTATGCGGGAAAGCGGCCGTTGAAGCGGTATTCGTCCAGGGCTATCCCCCGCTGCCGGAGGATGAGCCGGTGATCCCGCTCTCGCTCCTTGTGGATCTGCCACGGCGGATGCGCGAGGCCCAGCGCCTCTTCCATCGGACCGGTGGGCTGCATGCGGCGGCGATCTTCGACCCGGCGGGCGAGCTGCTCTGGGTGCGGGAGGACGTGGGGCGACACAACGCGGTGGACAAGGTCATCGGGGCGGCGCTGCGGGCCGGGCGGATCCCCCTCTCCCACGCCATCATGCTGGTGAGCGGGCGGGCCGGGTTCGAGATCGCCCAGAAGGCGCTTCGGGCCGGCATCCCGATCCTGGCGGCCATCGGCGCCCCCTCCAGCCTCACCCTGGAGCTGGCCCACGCCGCCGGGATGACGGTGGTTGGCTTCTTGCGCCCGGAGGGCGCGAACGTCTACACCGCTCCCTGGCGGATTGCAGGATAATAGGAGTCCTCCTGGCTTTTGAACCATCCAACTTTTGCTTCATTCGACCTCCAACCCCTTCGCTTTCCAGGGAGGGGACTTCTCCCCACCCCATCTTCAGATCGTCGGATCACGGCACGGCCAGGCGGGCCGTTCCCTTCCGCGCCATAATTATGGGGGAGAAACCTCGCCCCGCCGGAAGCTCCAGCGGGCTTCCGGCGCAGATCTGGGATCTGTGGGATGATGGAGCCGCCGGTCCGACGCATCCTGGGTGTCCGAGTGCACGATGTCACCCTGGCCGAGGCCCTGGACGCGGTGGAGAATTTCATCGCTGATGGAGAGCCTCATCGGATCTGCACGGTGAACCCGGAGTTCGTGATGCACGCTCGGCGGAGCCCGGACTTCTTCCAGGTCCTGGAGGGGTCCAGCCTGAACGTCCCGGACGGCGTCGGGTTGCTCTGGGCCGGGAGGATGCTGGGGCAACCCCTGCGGGAGCGGGTGGCAGGGGTGGATCTGATGGAGGCTATGATCGCCCGAGCCGCGGAGCGGGGATGGCGGGTGTTCCTGCTGGGCGCGGCAGAAGGGGTGGCCGAGCGCGCGGCGCGGGTCCTGCAGGCCCGCTACCCCGGCTGGATCCTCGCCGGGACCTTCGCGGGCTCCCCCCGGCCGGAGGAGGCCCCGGCGATCCGGGAGCGCCTGCAGGAGGCCCGGCCAGACCTTCTTTTCATTGCCTACGGGGCCCCGCAGCAGGATCTCTGGATCGCCCGTCACCAGCCGGAGCTCCGGATCCCGGTCGCCATGGGGGTTGGCGGAGCCTTTGACTTCATCGCCGGCGTCGTGCCTCGGGCCCCCCGCTGGATGCGGGAGGCCGGCCTGGAATGGCTCTACCGGCTGATCCGCCAGCCGTGGCGGTGGCGGCGGATGCTCGCCCTGCCCCACTTCGTGCTCGCTGTTCTGACTGCCCGCTACGATCCTCTGCGAAGGAGGAAAGGCGCGCGTTGATGTGGGACGACAGATCCAGTGGCGCGATGGGAAGCAACGGATCACGGCAAAGGCAGGAGGGACTTCGGCCCCGAACCTCCTGTCTTCGATCCTGTATGGTCGCGGCTCCTACCGGATGAATTTCTTGTAGGAGGGGCTTTCGCCCCAAACCTCCCGTCTTCGATGAAGCAAGGTCGCGGCGAAAGCCGCTCCTATAGAAAGGATGCGAAGATGACACGCTTTGAGCTGGTGGCGCCCTTCGAGCCCACGGGGGATCAGCCGCAAGCCATCGAGAAGTTGGTGGAGGGCTTGCGCCGAGGCTATCGTGATCAGACGCTGCTGGGGGCCACGGGCACCGGCAAGACCTTCACCATCGCCCACGTCATCGCCCAGGTCCAGAAGCCCACGCTCGTCATCAGCCACAACAAAACCTTGGCCGCCCAGCTCTACGCCGAGTTCCGGGAGTTCTTCCCTCGCAACGCGGTGGAGTATTTCGTCAGCTACTACGATTACTATCAGCCGGAGGCCTACATCCCCCAGACAGATACCTACATCGAGAAGGAGACCAGCATTAACGAGGAGATTGAGCGGTTGCGCTTGGCGGCCACCCAGGCCCTGTTCGCCCGGCGCGACGTGATCATCGTGGCCTCCGTCTCCTGCATCTACGGCATCGGGAATCCCCACGACTGGGGTCAGGTGGTCATCCGCCTGCAACGCGGCCAGGTCCGCCGTCGCGACAACCTGCTGCGGCATTTGGTGGACATCCAGTATACGCGAAACGACGTGGACTTCCGGCGGGGGGCCTTCCGGGTGCGGGGGGACACAGTGGATGTGTTCCCCGCCTACCAGGACACGGCCATCCGCATTGAGTTCTGGGGGGACGAGATCGAGCGCCTGGTGGAGTTCGACCCCCTAACCGGTGAGGTGCTCCGCCTGCACGAGGCGG
>JAGHYO010000339.1 GCA_017743605.1 Thermoflexus sp.
GGGTGGGGGTGAGCGTCCCCAGCCTCCGCCCGCAGGCCCCGGCCACCAGGCCCAGGCCCAGCCCTCCGAGTTGCTGCAGCAACCGTCGACGGGTCCATAAAGGCATCGTCCTTCCCTCGTCAGAGGTTTTCGGAAATTGTAACCCGAATCCGGAGACGTTAAGAGGATGCCGAGGGTCAAGCTGCTAGTCCACCCGTGTACATAGGGCCTCCCCCGCTTTCGCATGACCCTCTCAGGATCCGTATAATTCCCCTGGGAGATCGAAATTTCGGACAGGCAGGAGGCCCCGCGATGCGCCGGGAGCTCGGACGGCGTCGGCGGGGGATCGCCCGGAGCGGTGAGGGCGCTCGGGGCTTCGCCCACATCCGGGTGCTGGTGGAGGCAAGCGAGCGGCCCGCAGCGGTCACCGGCACCAGCGCAGGAGGCATTGTGGGTGGCCTGTTCGCAGCCGGGCCCCCCTAAAGGCCATCGAGGCCCTGGCCCGCCGCATCGGCCCGCGGATGTTCGTGCGGCTGGACCCCGAGGGGACAGCGCGGGTCAGCACCCGGGGCTGGCCCGCCTCCTGCGGGAAGCAATAAGGGATGCGTGGATCGAGGCGCTTGCGATTCGCTTGGCGGCGGTGGCCGTGGACTTAGACACCGGCAAGGAGGTCGGGCTCGACCGAGGTCCGCTGGTGGAGGCCATGCTGGCGACCAGCGTCTTCCCGCCGTTCCTCTGGGAAGGCCAGCGCTTGATCGAGGGCAGGGTCCTAAACCCGTTGCCGGTGGATGTGGCCCGAGGCCCGGGGGCCACCCTCGTCATCAGAGTGGATCTCTCCGGACCGATGAGGTCCGGCGGCGATCGCCGCTGGCCCGAGAGGCTGCCGGGCCCGCTGCCGATTCGGTGGCTGACCTGTCGGGCGCGCCGGAGCCAGACGCTGTGAGGTAGTGTTTGGCTCGGCAAGCGTCGCGGCCCAGCGGATCACAGAGGCCCGCCCGGCCCAGACGCCCCCGGACCGGCTGATCCGGGCCCCCACCGCGGATATCCTGGTGTTCGCCCTAGATCGGGCAACGGGAGCACCTAGAGCGGGGAGAGCGGGCGGCGCGGGCCACCCTGGCTGGGCCAGGGCAGGCAATGGGCTAGCCCCGCTGGTTGCGCCGTCTTGTTCCTCAAGCAGCCGGAACGGAGGGTCGTTCTCAAATGCGCACGATCCGGATCATGATCGTTGATGACCACGAAGTGGTGCGGGTGGGCCTGCGAGCGCTGCTGGAGCGGCGCCCGGATTTCCGGGTGGTGGCGGAGGCGGGCTCAGCGGAGGAGGCGGTTCGGAAAGCCCTGGATCATCGCCCGGACGTGGTGGTGATGGACATCCGTCTCCCTGGCGGCAACGGCATCGAGGCGACGCGGCGGGTTGTCGAGGCCCTCCCGGAGACCCGGGTGATCATGCTAACCTCCTACGCGGAGGACGAGCTCCTCTTGGAGGCCATCGAGGCCGGGGCCTCTGGTTATGTGCTCAAGCAGATCGGAAGCGATGAGCTGGTCATGGCCATCGAACGGGTGGCCCGGGGCGAGGCCCTCATCGATCCTTCTATAACTCCCCGTCTGCTCCGGCACGTGCGGGCTGCGCGCCGCAGCGCGCTGGCTTCCGCCTTCAGGGACCTCACCGAGCAGGAGCTGCGCGTGCTCGCCCTGATCGCCGAAGGGAAGACCAACCGGGAGATCGCTCAGATCCTCTTCCTCAGCGAGGGCACTGTCCGCAACTACGTGAGCAGCATCCTCAGCAAGCTGGGGCTCTCCAACCGCGCCGAGGCGGCGGCTTACGCTGTGGAGCACAACATCAAAGCTTACCTGGACGAGGGGCTGGGATCGGCCTAAGAGGAGGCGCATGGAAGGCAGGAGTGACTGGGCCTTCGGATGGGGAGTGCTGGCCGGCCTGACGCTGCGGGCATGGGTGCTGGCCTCGGAAGCGGCGATCCTCGCCCTCCCAGAAACCCAGCGTCAGGCCTGGATGCAGGAAGGCCGTTTCCTCGCCGCCTGGCTGAACCGATTGGCCGAGGACAGCACCATCCGGCTACAGACAACGCGGCTGGCCCTTCTCTTTCTGGATCTCGCTGTGGCGGGGTGGGGTACGCTGGGGCTGTTCCATGGCCAGGCATCGATGGCGTGGATCCTCCTTTTCTGGCTAGCCCTGTCCTGGGGGCTGCACGGGCCCGGCGAGGCCTGGCCTCGGTCCTTGGGAAGCCGCTACGCTCGATCTCTGGCCATCCCGGCCACTCTCACGCTCCTGGCCCTGCGCGGGCTCTTCGCCCCCATGCGCCGTCTAGCGGCGCGCCTGAGCCCGCGCGTCGATGGGCAGGTGGCGCCCCTGGTGGATGAGGCCGGTCTCCGCACCTTGGTGGATGCCGGGGAGGAGGGCGGGGCTATCGAGGCCACCGAGAAGGAGATGATCGTCTCGATCTTTGAGCTCCACGACACCGTCGTCGGCGAGATTATGGTGCCGCGGCCGGACATGGTGGCCATCCCGGTGACCGCCTCCCTCTCTGAGGCCCTCAACGTGATCCTCCAGGCCGGCTACTCGCGTATCCCTGTCTACGAGGGCACCATCGATCACATCGTCGGCGTCCTCTACGCCAAGGATCTCCTCCGGCTGCTCCAGGATGGGATCCGAGAGGCTTCCCTCCGGGAGCTCCTGCGCCCTCCTTATTTCGTCCCCGAAGGCAAGCGAATCGTGGATCTCCTCCGCGAGATGCAGCAGCGCCGAGTCCATATGGCCATCGTGGTGGACGAATACGGCGGCGTGGCTGGGCTGGTCACCATCGAGGACATCCTGGAGGAGATCGTCGGCGAGATCCAGGACGAGTTCGACCGCTTGGAGGAGCCCATGATCCTGCCCCTGGATGAGCGGACCTACCTCTTCGATGGCCGGGTGGATGTGGAGGAAGCCGAGCAGGTGCTGGGGGTGTCTTTGCTCTCCGAGGGCGCCGACACCCTGGCCGGTTACGTCTACGAGCGCCTGGGCCGCATCCCGGCGGCGGGCGAGGTCTTCACGGATCAGGGCCTGGAGTTCCGGGTGGAGGAGGTCCTCGGGCGCCGCATCCGCAAGCTCCGGGTCCGCCGCCTGGAG
>JAGHYO010000340.1 GCA_017743605.1 Thermoflexus sp.
GATCGGGTCTCCGCCATGTCCGCGGCCATGCTCTCCCTGGGGGAGCGGATCGCCAGCGAGCTGGGACGAGGGAACCTGGACCAGGTTTACGTGCACGGCTCCAACGGCTACGTGATCCTGATGGCTGTGGGCCAGGAGTCGGTGCTCACCGTCCTGGCCCGGGAGAACGCCAAGCTGGGTCTGGTGTTCCTGGATATGCGCCGAGCGGCCCAGGATCTGGCCAAACTGATGGGGTGAATCGACGACGGGAACCGGGGTCTTGCGTCGATGGGGAGCGGCCGAGCAGCCCTCCCCATCGACGTTTATGGAGGCCTATGAGGAGGGAGCGATGACTAAATATATCTTCTGCACCGGCGGCGTGGTGAGCAGCGTGGGCAAGGGCGTGGCGGCGGCGGCCCTGGGCCGGGTGCTCAAGGCCCGGGGGCTCCGAGTGACCATGCAGAAGCTGGACCCTTACATCAATGTGGACCCAGGGACCATGAACCCCTTCCAGCACGGGGAGGTCTTCGTCACCGAGGATGGGGCAGAGACGGACTTGGACCTGGGGCATTACGAGCGCTTCATCGATGAGAACCTGACCCGGGCGAGCAACGTCACCACCGGCCAGATCTACGCGGAGGTGATCGCCAAGGAACGTCGAGGCGATTACCTGGGCGGCACCGTTCAGGTCATCCCCCACATCACTAACGAGATCAAGCGGCGCATTGGGCTAGTGGCCAAAGCCCACCAGAACCCTGACGTGGTGATCGTGGAGGTGGGCGGCACGGTGGGCGACATCGAGGGCCTCCCCTTCTTAGAGGCCATCCGACAGATGCGGCGCGACATTGGCCGGGACAACGTCTTCTACATCCACGTGACATGGCTTCCATACATCGGCGCTACCGGCGAGCTGAAGACCAAGCCGACCCAACACAGCGTCAACACTCTGCGCAGCGTGGGCATCCAGCCCGACGCCATCATTGCCCGGGCAGATCACCCCGTCCCGGACAGCCTGCGGGAGAAGATCGCCCTGTTCTGCGACGTGGACCTGCGGGCGGTGATCCCGCTGACCACGGCGAAGATCCTCTATGAGGTCCCCCTGATGTTGGAGGAAGCCGGGCTGGGGGATTTCGTGGTGGAACGCCTGAGCCTGCCGGCCCGCGAGCCGGACTGGACGGAGTGGTCCCGCATGGTCAGCGAGATGCGCCGCCCCAAGGAGAAGCTGCCCATCGCCCTGGTCGGCAAATACGTGGACCTCCACGATGCCTACATCAGTGTGCGCGAGGCCCTCATCCACGCGGGGGTGGCCCATGGGGTGGACGTGCAGATCGAGTGGATCGCAGCGGAGGACCTGGAGCATGGCCGCGGATGGGACCGCTTGCGACGCGTCCAAGGCATCGTGGTGCCAGGCGGCTTCGGCTATCGGGGGGTGGAGGGGAAGATCCTGGCGGCCCGCTATGCCCGGGAGAACCAGGTCCCCTACCTGGGCCTGTGTTTAGGGATGCAGGTGATGGTGGTCGAGCTGGCCCGCTATGCCTTGGGCTCTGATGAGCCCAACAGCACGGAGTTCAACCCCCACACCCGCTACCCAGTGATCGACCTGCTGCCCGAGCAGCGGGATATCACAGATCTGGGGGGGACGATGCGGCTGGGGGCCTATCCGTGCGTGCTGGTGCCGGGGACCCGGGCAGCCCACGCCTATGGGGCGGATGTGGTCCACGAGCGGCACCGGCACCGCTTCGAGTTCAACAACGCCTATCGGGATCTCCTGCAGCGGGCAGGGCTGGTGCTGAGCGGCCTCTCCCCTGACGGCCGGCTGGTGGAGATCGTGGAGCTGGCCGATCATCCGTTCATGCTAGGGACTCAGTTTCACCCAGAGTTCAAAAGCCGGCCTAACCGCCCACATCCGCTGTTCAAAGCCTTCATCGCCGCCGCGGCCGCCTGCCTGGATTAACAGGGCCAGCCGCCGGGATCCGTCCTTTCTGCGAAACCCTCGCGGCGCAGCCTGAACCGATCAGAGTTCCCCACTCCCCTCGCGCGCAGGGTAAGGGCGGATGGCGCGAAGGATCCGCGCCGCGGCCTGATCCGCGTTCTCCCCACTCAGCGTCCGCATCCGTCTACCCTTCAGATCCCTGCAGACCGCGGAGAAACGCGCGACCCCTCGGAGGAGATGTTGAGGAATATCCAAGATATCGTGGTAATCCTGGAACAGCGGATCCGTGGCGAGGGACCGCCAGGATCTTATCATCCAGCACTCCTCGATCCATCGTTCGAAACAAGACAATGGTTCGCGCTACGATGATGCGGCGGGCGAGGCAGGCACAGCCCATCCGAAGCTGCGTAGCGCGCCCGGACTTCTGCATCGCCTCGCCCTTTGACTAGCCATTCCACATACGCCTGCGCGGTCTCCCCCCAGCTGGCACACCCGGTAGCGCATCCGCCCCTACAGTCCGGGGATCCCTTCGGGATCCTCTGAGTGGAGAAGGCGGAGGGAGTGAGTCTGCTGCCGGTGGAGGGGGCTCACCCGCTGCAGGAGACCCTCATACAGAATGACGTTCCCTAACCCATCTCCGTAACCGCCGGCCTCCAGACCCTGCAGCGGCCAGGCATGCCGCTCACGGAACCCCAGGCCGGCCGCCCACCGCGCTCGCGTGACCAGAGCGTTCACGTCCTGCCAGAGCAGGTTCTCCAGGCAACGCGCCTCCGCCTCCTGCTGCAGATAGCACATCAGGCCACCCGGCTGCTGCGTTGCGTGCGGCCAAACCACCAGCCCCCAGCTTATCCACTAGCTCCCTAACAAAAAAGCCTCTATGCCGAAATCGGGATAGAGGCTATTAGCTATGTCCTGCATGTCGGTTTGCATGGATCCCCTGCTCTGCGAACCTCATCTTCGGATTATTTTTACTTCATAACCATCAATCTCGCCAAATCGCCTCCGCGCCACTGTTCCATCTGAACGCCTCCTAAACACCCCTTGTGCTAAACTCAAAACAGGGCTTCGGTGCCGCAAGGATCCCGTCCGCGGGAGGGAGTCACGATGCCTGAGCGGATCAACCTTTGGAACATGCCCGCATGGGCCCAGCTGGCCCTCTACGCCTTCCACGCCCTCTGT
>JAGHYO010000341.1 GCA_017743605.1 Thermoflexus sp.
ATCTCCTCCAGGGCGGCCTCCACCTCGGCCACCGCCGCCGCGTCCAGGATCACCGTCTCCCGCCGGCGCTGGCGGGGGAAGCGCAGCTCCCCGCGGAGGTGGACCCCCCGCCGGGCCAAGAAGTAGAGATAGTAGCGCAGCTGCAGGCGGGCGGCCTCGATGAAGGTGGGGGCGTGCTTGACCTCCAGGATGGTCCCTTCGCCCTCCAGGACGTCGATGGCGATGAGGTTCTCCAGGATCAGGCTCCGGCGGGGCCGGTCGCGGTAGGCGCGCTCGTGGGTGAGGCGGCCCAGGGCCACGGCCTCGGCGTCGGCCTCCAAGCGGACCTGGTGAGCGAAGAGCCAGAGCTTGCGCGGGCAGACCCGCAGGTAGTTCATCTTGAGGCCGCCGACCTTCAGGCGCTCGAAATCGTCCTCGCTCAGGCGCATGGCCTGGCGGAGGAAATCCCACAGCTCCTCTTCGCGCTCCGGGTCCATGGGCTCCTCCCCTGCCTCCCACCGGGAGCGCCGCGCGCTTGCCGCGCGGATGATGCGGAACGCCCTTTTCCAGGGTAACCTCCGTGCGCGCAACGCGCATCCGGTTTTCCCCCGAACCCGCTCGGGGATCGCCCCGGGGGTCGGATCCGGCGAAGCCATGATGGGGATCCGGGGAAGACCGGAGGTCGCATCCTCAGGACCGCGTTATCCTGTCATGCGTGGTCAGGGAGGATGAGAGAGCCGTCCTTCAATACGAGGCAGCGCCCCGGATCGTTCGAAGGAGAGGGAGAGACAGGCAGCCTGTCTATCATCTTATGGGGGATTGTGTTCCATTCTCTCCTGGCCCGGATGGGGCAAGCCCGCGGCCCCCGGTAGAGGTTCCCGTGCTCGTAGGGATGGCTTTCGTCGCGGCCTTGCGCCATCGAAGAAGGGTCTTTTCCTGAACTCCACATCTTGCGTTCCGGGAGGGCAGAGATGAAGCGGGTTCAACTCATGGGGGTTCTTTTCTTGCTGGTTCTGAGTCTGGCGGCGTGTCGTCCGCGTCCGGCCCCGGGGCCGGCGACGGTCGGGCCGGCTTCGCCGACGGCGGTCCCGGCCCCGGCCGTTCCGGCTCCCACCCCAACGCCGGCGTTGCCGGGCTTGGGGGATCCTGTGCCGGCCGATGTGGAGCCGATCTCCTCCCAGAACCTCTCCCGCTTGCAGCCCATCTGGCGGACTGAGTGGCCGATGTGGAGGAATCTCTGGGCAACGCGGGAGGCCCTCATCGCCGTGAGCATATCCGGCCTGATGGTGATGTCGTCATCGGATCTTGAAACCGTGCGATTCGTTCCGCTTCCGGCGCACACTGAGTTTCCGGGCGTGATGGCGGTTCAACCCGATCATCGGGTAGCGGTGGTAGGGACGGGGGATGGCGTGCTGTATCGGATCGATTGGGCTGCCGGTGAGATCCGTGGCGAGGCCAGGATTTCCGCGACCGTCAAGGCGATGGCTTTCATAGATCCGGAAGGACGGCGCGTGGCGGTGCTGGCGGATGGGTTGCGAATCTGGGAGCCCGATGGTTCGGTGTCGTCGCCGGTCGGAGCGCTCCCGCAGAAGGATTACGAGGGGCAACTGAGCTCGGATGGCCGCTGGGCGTTGACCGTGGACGACCAGGGCCGGGGCGGATTGTATGAGGTTCCATCCGGAACACAGGCGCTGAGCTTCACGGCTCCCTTTACCAACCCGAATGCTATCGTCCTGCATCCGAATGCCCGGTATGCGGCGATCGCCGGAGAGGACGCCGTGGTCATCCTCCGTGTTGACCCCTCGCAGGGGCGGGTCGAGGAGCTTCGGCGGTTCAGCCAACCCGACGTTCGGGCGATGGGCGCCGGTCCCTTGTTGCTGGCCATCCTGTCGGAGGAAGGAGGAGGGACGCGCCTTCGGATCCTGCGCTGGGAGAGCGGGGAATCCGTGATGAACACCCTGCTGGATCTGCCGTTCGACATGGTGCATCTGGATGAGGAGGGCGGTCGGGTTTATCTGAGCGCGCTGAACCGCATGGAGGTTCGCTCGCTATCCGATGGCCGTGTGCTTGGGCAGCGTCAGCATCCGACGACGTTCTATGGGATGCCCGTGTGGGAGCAGCAGGCGATCGTGCTGGGCCCCGAGCTGCTGGTGGGAACCCCAGACGTGGCGTTGCTGGATCTCTCCACAGGGCGGATTCGCTGGCATCGGGTCCTGAAACCGCCGGCCCGGTCCATGTGGCTGGATCCCCAAGGGCGCTGGTTGGCCGTCGCGCTGAGGGGCGGAAGCGTGGAGTTCCTGAACCTGCAAACCGGCGAATCCATCGGGCGGCTGGAGCTTCAGGGCGTTGATTGGATTGGGGTGGACGCGCAGGGTCGGGGTCTGATCGGCATTCAGAGCAACACGGTGGCGCTCTGGCCGGCGCAGGGCGCCTCTCCGATCTGGCAGCGCGCCCTTCCGGTCCCGAAGGACCTCAAGTTGATCGGCGCGGTGTCCTCCCAGTGGATCGCGATCGCGCCGGATTTTGGAGACAAGTATCAAAGCATATGGATCCTGGATCATGAGGGCAAGGTTCAGGCCACCTTGCGTGGACAGGAGGAGTTCGGGAGGATCTATAAACTTGAGTGGTCGTCTGACCATCTGGTCGCGCATCTTTCCGCCGGCTCCTCAAAGTGGCGAGTGTTTATTTTGTTGGTTCCGCAGGGGTATCGGGTGGCGGATCCACGCATCCTCTCCCCATATTCACTGACGGAGGTTCACTGGTGGCCTGATCTCAGGGTGGGCGTGATCAACAACCTGCTGGACAATCTGGAGATCTTCGGATTCAGCCAAAAGAACCTGGTGATACGCATCCTGCAGCGCGCGGAGGATATCCGTTTTGTGGGCCTCCAGAGGATGCCGCAGAGCGCGCTGCTTCTAACGGGAGCGCAGGAGGTTCGAGTCAAGCGAAGGGTAGGCGGAGTGACATGGTGGCTCAAGGGGGGAGGATGGTTGCAGATCTTCGATCTCAGTCAGGAGCAAAAAATATGGGAGAGGTCGGTTCCCTTCTCTGTTTCCTGGGTGAAATTGTCTCCTGATGCCCGATGGATCATCCTGGGAGGCGTCGATGGGC
>JAGHYO010000342.1 GCA_017743605.1 Thermoflexus sp.
AGATGTGTATAAGAGACAGCCCCCACGCATCCGCCCAGCACCCCCAAAAGGCCTAGCGTCCCCAGAAGACGGAAGAGCAGCCTCGTCATAGTCCACCTCCTCTCTAGCAGGATACAGCAGGCGCACGAATCACGCAGCAGGTAGCGGCGCTCAGGGTCCATCGGAGTCGGACGGCAGGCCGGTGGGGATCTCGATGAGTCCGAAGCGGCAGGCGCCATCCGTCTCCCGGCGGAAGGCCGTGGCGAAGACCGCATCCCCCGCTGACCACATGGCCACCACGACCTCATATTCCGGCCGCAGATCCAGGACCTCTCGGATCTGCCCCATGGCGTCCCAGCGGATCATCCGGGCTGGATCCTTGTCCGCCACGGCCATCCCGCCCCTGGGGGCTTCGGCTACTGGCGGAGCCAGGCCCAGCAGGGACACCATCGAGAAGGCGGGCCCGCGCAGCAGATGCAGCCGGCCCGTGGCGTTTTCCCACAGCCAGGCCCCGGAGATCCCCAGCAGCCATCCGCCCAGGGTGAAGCCCTGCAGCCGCAGCCCCCGGGCGAGATCTTCCGTCGACACCAGGGCTCCCCATCGCCCCGGATCCTGCACGCTCTCCGTCCGCGGGATCGGATCCAGGGCCGCCCACAGCCACCGTCCATCTGGGGAGGGCGCCAGGCTCATGACCCATCGTCCGCCCTCCTCCGGCAGCCCCAGCTCCCGCGGTCCCAGCACCCGACCGGCTGCCGCGTCGAGCAACACTGCATCGGCGGGGAAAGGCCGTTCCACAGGCAGCCCCAAGATCCAGCGATCGGTTTCACCTAGCCGCTGGGTGCGAAGGGGGGATCTGGACCCCCGACTGGGCGCCTCCAAGGTGGTCAGAGGGATCGCCGGTTCCCCCCACCCGGCCGGCGCCCGCCACACCGGATAGATTGCGAAATCTCAGGTCTCCAGCACCAGCCCGTAGGCGCCCTCTCGCACCCCCATCACCTCTCGCGTCGCCTCCGAAGCGGGCATCACCGCCTCCCAGCGGGGGCCTCGCAGATCTCCGCGCCACAGCCCCCCATCCTCCCCCAGGCCCAGCACTGGGGATCCGGTGAGCGGATGGGTGGCCTGTAGCGGCACGGGCGGGGAGAGGACCTTCCCCGACCCGGTGGCCGGGTCCCTCCATACGATGCGCCCTTCCGTCAAGGCGATCGGCCCGGTCGGCGTGGGGAAGGGCTCGGGTTTCTCCACCGCCGGAGCTCCGGCCGGCTGCGGCGGCGCGAGGGTCCAGATCAGGTCGCGGAAGCGCATCGCCCGGAGGCGGCGATCCCCTGGGGTGGGGAAGGCGAAGGTGGCCAGGGAGAGCATCCAGGGAGCCTCCATCGCCCCCGCCCCCTCCACCCATCGGTGCGCCCCATCGTTCCGATCGATCCATATCGTGATCACCGGATGGGTGAAGATGCCGTCGGGGAGATGTGGATCGATCGCGCCGAAGACCATCGTGGCCCGCAGCCAGCGGCCGTCTGCGGAGCGCGCCCGTGGGAAGATGGGAAAGGGCAGATCCGGCAAATGGCGGAGGATCTGCTCCCCCTTGTGCAAGGCCGTCAGCGCCAGGCGGTTCGATCCGGCAGCGCGGCGGGTTGCCCGGGCTCCCATGTCGGCCAACGACAACGAGGGGGGAAGTGAGGGAAAGGCGAAGGGACCGGAGAAGGGGTAGGCTGAACCTCAGGCTGGCGCGTCGGCGTAGAAAAACGCCCAACATCAACCGTCGCAGAACACCCTGCTTGCAAGGAGGTGAGTAGGAAAAGAAGTATTTTAAAAATTTTCATGGGGATATTCCATCGGAATTAGAAAATTAAAAGGCAAATTTTTGGATTAAAAGGCTTATTCGCAATATAATGACCCGCTAACCCCCTATAACAACCCATAAGAACATAGGTCCCTGTGCAGACACGGCGCTGGCACCCGCAAAGTGGACATCATGATCCTTCGGGAACGAGGCCTATCTTTCAAATGGCTCATTCAATTTCCCCATACGTGCATCTCTTCTCCCGTGTCAATGATGCTCTACCCATAATCCTACTTCCGCGGGCGGCGAGTCCATGTGCACGGGAGAAAGTCAGAAAGCGCACAAGGGCGGATGCGATGGCGAAACGGAGGCCTGCCAACGCCGAGGCGATCCCTCAGGCCGCCGCCCGCTGCATCGGGCCCAGCCCCCTGCGTCCTCCGTTCCGCCCATCGCGCCGCACCCAGCACACTGAGTCCCGGCTGGCTCCTCCTCCCACTCCATCGCCGCTCGGCCCAGGGTCTACCCTTCGGCCTCCCGATCGGCCAGCACCCGCTGGCCCCGCCGCCCGGCCAGCCCTCCAGTGGGGCGGACCTGGATCTTGACCAGGACCGTGCCCCGCACTGGCCGGTGGTTTCGTCAGAGGGCGGCACAGCGGCCCGGCCTGTTGCGGGCTGGCATCCGGAAGGCAAGGAGCGTGACTTCGAGGTTCCGTTTCCCCTCGCGCCGCCCTGGGCTGGCCCGCGGAAGCGGCAACCGCCAAACCGTCTGAGCGCCCCAACGCCCGCAGCGCTCTTCGGAGCGCTTCCCACGGCGGCGGGCACAGCTCCGCGATTCCGACGACCCTCCCGCCTCCCTCCCCTCCTTCATCGGTTCCCATGCGAAATACCCCGTTTGCCGCCTTGAGGTTGGGGTCCCTCGATGGATTCTCTGTGCCGATCGTGACGGGATCAGGACAGAACCGGGGTCCGTTGCGTTAGAATCCACGGAGGGTTTGGAGCTGAAGGGATGACCCGCTAGGCTGCCCCGGCCTTTTTGGGGGACTTCTGGTGAGGCCCTTGAGGGCGACCGACCTGCGCAGGTTTCCGACCGATGGTCCGGCGGATTTCAGGGCCAATCCGGGGAGGACCGCAAGCCGGTCGGTTTTTGGCCGGCTCTGTCCGGCCCTCCCCACAACGCAGGCGAATCCCATCGCTGTTTGTTGTCGACCCCGCGCCCGCGGATCACGGCTGCCGCTGAAGCACCGCGTCCATCTCGAGCCGGATGGTCTCATCCAAGCTCAGCACCACGGGCACGCGAGG
>JAGHYO010000343.1 GCA_017743605.1 Thermoflexus sp.
GTTCCACCCAATGGGAGATGCCGGTGAGGCCGGTGGGCTCATCCCGGCTGCCCACGCGATACCAGACCCAGAAGGTCACCACCGGCGCGTGGTGCTGCTCTTTTAACACCACGGTGAGGCCGTTGTCTAGGGTCGTTTTGAGGAAGCCGTCCCGGCGCACCGGGCGAGGGCGCCGGCGGATCCGGGGCGGCGCAGAGAGAGCGGTAGCACGTCGGGCCATGGCGCTTACCTCAGCAGATATGGCAGGAGGAACGCCAAGGCGACCTGGGCGCCGAGGAGCAACCCGGCCAGGACGCCGATGCGGCGCAGATCCCGCCGCACATAACCGTAGTCATAATTGGCCAGGCTGGAGGTCGGCCGGCGGGGCAGCGGGGGAGCCGCCGGCGAAGGGTTGACCTCCCGCGCAGGCACGGACACCGGGGCGCCCCGCGGGGCTACAGGGGTCGTACGAACCCGTCGTTTCTTGGCCATGCGTTCTGACTCCTTTCGCCACAAGTTCAGGTATGGGCTGGACGGGGATCCTCGTCCTCCGCCCAGCCCTATGGATCTCCGCAGGAGGGCCTGACCTCCATCGGATGACGCCCCATCCCCCGTTTGGGGGCTCAGCGGGCGATCTCCACGGCCCGGGTCTCCCGGATCACTGTGACCTTGATCTGGCCCGGGTATTGCATCGTCTCCTCGATCTTGCGGGCGATCTCCCGGGACATCCGGATGACGGCCAGGTCGTCCACCTCCTCGGGCTTGACGATGATGCGGATCTCCCGCCCGGCCTGGATGGCGTAGCATTCGGCGACGCCCGGGTAGGAGCGGGCCAGGTTCTCCAGCTCCTGGATCCGCTTGAGATACATCTCGAGGGTCTCCCGGCGGGCGCCGGGCCGGGCGCCGGAGATGGCGTCGGCCGCCTCCACGATCACCGCCTCGATGCACTCCTGGGGCGCCTCGTGGTGATGGCTGGCGATGCAGTTGACGACCTTAGGGGGCACGCCGTAGCGCCGAGCCAGCTCTGCCCCGATCAGGGCATGGGTGCCCTCGACCTGGTGATCCACCGCCTTGCCGATGTCGTGCAGCAGCCCGCCCATGCGGGCGATCCGCACGTCCGCCCCCAGCTCAGCGGCGATCATGCCGGCCAGCCAAGCCACCTCCACCGCGTGGTGCAGCTGGTTCTGGCCGTAGCTGGTGCGGAACTTCAGGCGCCCGAGGAGGCGGATGAGCTCCGGGTGCAGGCCGGTGATGCCGGAGGCGGCGGCGGCCTGCTGGCCCTCCTCCCAGATGATCCGCTCCACCTCCTCTCGGGCCTCGGCCACCACCTTCTCGATCCGCGCCGGGTGGATCCGCCCGTCCTGGATGAGGCGGGTGAGAGCGATGCGGGCGACCTCTCGGCGCACCGGATCATGGGAGGAGAGGGTGATGGCCTCAGGGGTGTCATCTACGATGATCTCGACCCCAGTGATCTTCTCCAGGGCCCGGATGTTGCGGCCGTTCCGCCCGATGATACGCCCCTTCATCTCGTCGTTGGGCAGGGGCACTACCGAGACGGTCAGCTCAGCAACCTGTTCGCTGGCGATGCGCTGGATGGCTGTGGCGACGAGCTCCCGGGCGCGCTCCTCGGCCTGGAGCCGGGCCTCGGCCTCGATCTGCCGGTAGAGGCGAGCCATGTCCTCCCGGGCTTCCTTCTCAACCATCTCCAGCAGAACCTGGCGGGCCTGCTCGGCGGTCATGCCGGCGGCCTGCTCCAGGGCCGCCCGTCGCTCCTCCTCCAGCCGGGCGATGGCTGCCTGCAGCTGCACGGCCTGCCGATCCAGCTCGGCCTGGCGCTCGTTCAGGCGACGCTCTTGCTTCTCCAGGCGCTCGGCCCGGCGGTCGAGCTCCTCCCGCCGGTGGCGCAACCGCTCCTCCTCCCTGCGGAGATCGGCCCGCCACTTGCGGAGCTCAGCCTCGGTGGCCTCCCGCAAGCGCAGAGACTCGTCCTTGGCCTGAAGCAGGAGCTGAGCGGCCTGCTGTTTGGCCTCCTCTACCAGACGCTGCGTTTCCTGTTGAGCGGCCTCGATCTCCTTGCGAAGCTGTCCCCGTACCTGTTGCTTCCCCAGGAACCATCCCAGCGCACCGCCGCCGATCAACCCGATCACGGCGAGCGGGATCCAGATGATCTGCTCCATGGTCGATCCTGAGATAGGAAAGATCTACAAACTCGAACGGGAGGGGGATGTTCCTCCCGTAGGGATTCGGCAGGCGGCAGAGGCCTCCGCCGACCCTTCAGACGCTTCTTCCTCACTCGTCCTCGACATTCAGGATGCGAAGGACTTCCATCACCAGTTCCCTATCGAACCCCCGCCGGCTTAGGTAGCCAGCCAGCCGCCGCCGGAGGGTCAGAGGATCCAGGCCGCGCAGACGTCGGGCTCGCTCCCGGGCCAGTCGCAGGGCCAGAGACCGCTCGTCCGGAGCGGTCTCCCGGAGGACCTCCCGGATGACGTCGGGAGGGACGCCCTTGCGTTGGAGCTCCACCTGCAGGGCCCGCTGGCCCCGCGGCCGGAAGGCCGTCCGGTTCTCCACCCAGAACCGGGCGAAGGCGTGGTCATCCACCAGCCCAGCGCGACGGAGCCGCTCCAGCTCCGCCTCCACTGTGGCGGCGTCAAACCCTTTCTGACGGAGATGGTCGATGACCTCCCGTTCGCTCCGCGGGCGGTAGCCCAAGAACCGAAGGGCGGCCTCATGGGCCTGCTCCAGGCGATCCCGCTCCTGGAGCTGAGCGATCTCCTCATCGGAGAGCACCTGGCCCGGGCGCAGCCGCGCGGCCTCGAGGGCCGTCAGGACGAAGGCCCGGCGGCCGTCCAGATACACCGCCACCCGGCCGCCTTTTAAGGCCTGAAGCCGCGTGATCCGACCGCCCATGGGCGCAGCAAAGCCCTCTCACTCCAGCTCCGGGATTGACGCCCCCTCCTCGGGCGCCTCTGCGCTCACTCCCAGACGTTTCAGGGAGGCGGCGCGGGCGGCGTTTTCCCGGATCCGCTGCTCCAGCTCCCCCATCAGCTCGGGGTGGGCCTTCAGGAACTCCCGGGCGTTCTCCCGCCCCTGGCCCAGGCGGGT
>JAGHYO010000344.1 GCA_017743605.1 Thermoflexus sp.
ATGCTGGAGCGGACCCAGCGGCTGGATGCGGAGACCATCGAGGTGTTGCGGCCGGTGGCCCCGGGGGAGAACGTCCTCGCCGTCGGCGAGGATATCCAGGAGGGGGAGGTCGCCTTCCCGGCGAGCCATCGCCTGCGCCCCCAGGATCTGGGGGCCCTGGCCGCTCTGGGGATGGCCCGCGTGCCGGTGGCCCGCCGCCCACGGGTGGCCATCTTAGGCAGCGGCGATGAGATCGTGCCCCCCGACCAACGGCCCCAGCCCGGCCAGGTGCGGGATGTCAACACCTTCTCCCTCATCGGCCTGATCCGCCAGCACGGCGGGGAGCCACTGGCCTGCGGGATCGCCCCGGATCGCCTGGAGATCCTGGAGGGGATGGCCCGGGAGGCCTTTGAGGCCGCTGACGTCCTGGTCTTCACCGCCGGGAGCTCCGTGAGCACGCGGGATCTCACCGCGACGGTCATCGAGCGCCTGGGCCCGCCGGGGATCCTGGCCCACGGCCTGGCCATCCGCCCCGGCAAACCCACCCTGGTGGCCTTCTGCGCCGGCAAGCCGGTGCTGGGCCTGCCCGGGAACCCGGTCTCCGCCTTCGTGGTCGCTCGGATGCTCCTGGTCCCCCTTCTCTATCTCCTTCAGGGCGTGGAGCCGCCCCCGCCGCGCCGTCAGCCTGCCCGCCTGACCCACAACATCCCCTCCGCCCCCGGGCGCATCGATTGGGTGCCGGTTCGCCTTATCCCTCAAGCGGACGGCCTCTGGGCCGAGCCGGTGTTCGGCAAGAGCAACTTGATCTTCACCCTGGCCCGCTCCGATGGCCTGGTGATGGTCCCCCTGGATCTCAACGGCTTGCAGGCCGGAGACCCGGTGGACGTATGGCTCTGGGAGTGAGGGATCAGGTCCCCTCGTCTAGCCCTCCTAGGGGCTCGAAACGAGCGAGGAAGTGCCGGAGCAGCCTCGGTGCCTCCACAATGCGGAAGCCCCGGATGCGCTCCCGTTGGGCGTAGACCCGGGCGCACACTTCGACCACGTAATCCAGATGGCTCTGCGTGTAAACCCGGCGAGGGATCGCCAGGCGCACCAGCTCCAGCCGGGCGTAGATCACCTCCCCGGTGCCAGGATCCTCTCGGGCCAGCATCACGCTGCCGATTTCAACCCCGCGGATGCCCCCCTCCAGATACAGGTGGACCGCGAGGGCGTGGCCCGGGTATTCCTTCTGAGGGATATGGGGGAGAAAGCGTTGCGCGTCCAGATACACGGCGTGGCCCCCGGGCGGCACTACGATGGGGATCCCCGCATGCCGGAGGGACTCCGCCAGATAACGCACCTGGCCGACGCGATAGGCCAGATACGCCTCATCCAGGGCCTCCTGCAGCCCGATGGCGATGGCCTCCAGATCGCGGCCAGCCAAGCCGCCGTAGGTCGGAAAGCCCTCCCGCAGCACCAGCTGGGCGCAGAGAGCCTCATAGAGGCCTCGGTCCTTCAGGGCGATAAACCCGCCGATGTTGGCCAGGCCGTCCTTCTTGGCGCTCATCAGACAGCCGTCGGCGTATCCGAAGAGCTCCCGGGCGATCTCCCGCAACGGGCGGCCCGCATATCCCGGCTCCCGCATCCGGATGAAATAGACGTTCTCCGCATAGCGGGCCACGTCCAGATACAGTCCCTTCCCGTATCGCCGGGCGATCGCCGACACAGCCCGCACGTTCTCCATAGACACCGGCTGCCCGCCCACGGTGTTGTTGGTCAGGGTGAGCATCACGAAAGGGATGTTCTCCGGCCCGACCTGCTCGAAGAAAGCTTCCAGCTTCGCCGGGTCCATGTTGCCCTTGAAGGGGTGCTCCAGGGTCGGGTCGTAAGCCTCCTCGATGACCAGATCCACCGGCTCCGCCGGCCGGGCCAGGAGGTTGGCCCGGGTGGTGTCGAAGTGGTTGTTGCTGGGGACCCTCTGGCCCGGGCGGACGGCCACGGCGAAGAACAGATGCTCCGCGGCCCGGCCCTGATGGACCGGCACCACATAGGGGTAGCCGGTGATCTCCTGGATCGTCTCCTGGAACCGGTAGAAGCTGCGGGCCCCGGCGTAGGATTCGTCGCCCTGCATCATCGCCGCCCACTGCCGGTCGCTCATCGCCCCGGTCCCCGAATCGGTAAGCAGGTCGATGAAGACGTCCTCCGCCCGCAGGCGGAACAGGTTGTATCCGGCTTCCTGAAGGCGCCGCCGGCGCTCCTCCCGCGGGAGGAGCCGGATAGGCTCCACCATCTTGATGCGAAACGGCTCCGGCGGATGAACGGGCATGGGAGAACCTCCGCGGAAGGATGAGGCAAAGCAAGACTTTTAAGCGCGTGTCCCCTCCCGGGAGACGATGGCGATGCCGGTGAGGATCAGCCCGCCCCCGAGGAGCTTGATCCAGCCTGGTATTTCCCCCAGGATCAGGTAGGCCAGGACAGTGGAGCCGATGGGCTCGCCCAGGATGGTCACGGTAACCACCGCCGTCGGCAGGTAGCGGAGGGCCCAGTTGAAGGAAGAGTGTCCGATCAGCTGGGGGAAGACGGCCACCAAGCTCATCCAGACGTAGGTCATGGGCGCGTAGCCGAGCAAGGGGAGGCGAGCAGCGGCGACGATCAGGAGGCAGACCACCGCCGCCGTCCCGTAGACGAGGGCGATGTAGACCGGGAGGGAGAAGCGCCCGCGCACCCGGCGCCCGATCATGAAATAGCCGGCCACCATGACCGCCCCCGCCAGGGCAAGAAGGTTGCCGATCAGGGATCGGCTCCCTCCCAGCTCACAACGCAAGGGAGATCCCGTGCAGGCATCGCTGAGGCCTACCATCCCGCTCCCAGCCAGGGCCAACAGGATCCCCAGGGCGGTGCGGACGGAGATGGTCTCCCGAAGAAAGAGGGGGGCCGCGATCGCCACGAACACCGGGGAGAGGCTGACCAGCACCACCGAGCTGGCCACCGTCGTGTATTCCAGGGAGGTGATCCAGGTCACGAAATGCAAGGCCAAGAAGACCCCAGAGAGCAGCATCCAGAGCAGATCGCGGCGGCCGATCCGCTTCCATTCGTGTCCGTAGCGCCCGACGGCCACGGGCA
>JAGHYO010000345.1 GCA_017743605.1 Thermoflexus sp.
CCTTCGATGACGCGAGGGTAAAAGTGAAAACCACCCCGATAACTCCAAACCCCTGGTTCTCAATAACGCAAAGTTCGCGGCGAAAGCCGCTCCTACGAAAATCGGTCTCGGTAGGAGGGGCTTTAGCTCCGAATCCCCACCTCGATGACACAAGGGCCGCGACGGAAGCTGCTCTGGAAATCCCAAACCCCCAGTTCTCGATGACGAAAAGGTCGCGGCTGAAGCCGCTCCTACGAAAAGATGGTTTCTATGGGAGGGGCTTTCGCCCTGAACCTCCGCCTTCGATGAGGTAGAAGAAGATGTGGGAGCCGCTTCCGCTGCGACTTCGGCCGCGACATGAGAATCCACTGGAAGAGGGTTCGGGAGGCCGGGCAAAGACGTTCCAGGCCGAGATGGATTTCGGCCTAAAGGCTCAAACCGCGACCCGCACCTCGTAAGGGTTTGCGGGAGCGCTCATCGGCCTGGGAATCGCAGAGCCGTCCGGACGGGTCCTCAGTCTTGGGCCACCTGAAAGCGGCCGTTCTCGAAGACCACTTTCTGGAGGATCCGCTGGTCGGCCAGCGGCGTCTCCGGACGGGCGCACACCACGATCCGCACCCGGTCCTTCAACGGGGTCACCAAAACCTTGTGGGCCAGGATCTCCTGGACCTGGAAGATCCCCGCTGAGTTGCTCAGGTAGACTGCGATCTCGATGGGCAGGTCGCCCCCGTCCCGGATCTCCACCGCGTCCACGGCCAGCGCGGACACCGAGTGGATGTCCACCTTTCCCAGATCGAAGGCCGCCCGCCCCCGCCCCTTGGTCATGTCCGTGCCGTCCGCGATGGCCACCACTGAGGCTTCCACCGTCAGTGGCGGCGGGGAGCCGTCATGGCTGGCGATGCACGATAGGATGAACCCGGTGATCAGCTGCTCCTGCTCGGGATCCGGGTAGATCTCCGGCAGCCAGCGGGGGAGCAGCTGGGCGGCTAGGAACACCCCATATTCGATATGACCCACCCGATGCACCATGTTCCCGATGTCGTGCAGCATCTCCGCCGCCATCACCACCAGGAAGGCGTCGTCGAGCTCCCCCACCCCCGATGCCACCACATCCATCGGAACCCCATGGCGCACCAGCAGCTGCATCATCTGCATCGCCGCAGCGGTGGCCACCCGCGCATGGACCGGCCCGTGGTCGTTGTAGCTGAGCTTGTAGACAGCCATATAGTTCGAGAGGTCCCAGCATGCCGAGGCCCGCGGATCCCGAACGATGTGCTCATAGAGGCGAGCGGCCCGCGGATAATCCGCCAGGATGTGGCGGATGGTGGCGTCGGCCTGCTCCGCCAGCTGCTGGTAGTCCGGGGCGATCTCGATGACCACTCCGTGATCCCGATAGGAGATGCGACGTCGAGGCACCCGCACCTTGCTCATCCCAAACCTCCTTCTGGCCCCGCTTTCGCCAAGGGGCCCGGGCGATGAGATTCTTCCACTATCCCTTTCAGCTCATACAGCTTATGGAGCGCCTCCAATGGGGAGAGGGAATCCGGATCCATGTTCCGCAGGGCCCGGACCGCCGGATGCTCAGCGAAGAGGGGCAGAGGCGCAGCAGGGGGCGACTTCGGCTGGACCGCGGGTTCCCCGCGCTCCAGCCGACGCAACAGCTCCCGCGCCCGCCGGATCACCGGCCTAGGCAAGCCCGCCAGCTCCGCCACGTGGATCCCGTAGCTGCGATCCGCGCCGCCAGGTCGCACTTGATACAGGAACACAATCCCTCCTTCCACCTCAGCTGCCGCCATATGCGCGTTCCGAACCCGTGGCAGATACGCCGCCAGGGCCGTCAGCTCGTGGTAATGCGTGGCAAAGAGCACCTTGGGCCGTCGCTTCGGATGGTTGTGCAGATGCTCCGCCACCGCCCAGGCAATGGCCAGCCCATCATACGTGCTGGTCCCCCGCCCGATCTCGTCCAGCACCACCAGGCTGTCCGACGTGGCCTGATGCAGGATGTAAGCCGTCTCGTTCATCTCGACCATGAACGTGGAGCGGCCCGCTGCCAGCTCGTCGTGAGCTCCGATGCGGGTGAAGATCCGATCCACCGGCCGCAACCGGGCCCGACCCGCGGGCACGAAGGAGCCCACCTGGGCCATTAGCACGATCAAGGCCACTTGGCGCAGCAAGGTGCTCTTGCCGGCCATGTTCGGACCCGTGAGGATCAAGATGCGGCCCTCTGCGTTTAGCACAACGTCGTTGGGGACGAAGCGCTGGGCGAGGGCCTGCTCCACCACCGGGTGCCGGCCGTCCCGGATCTCCAGGACGTCCTCCTCGGTCAGCTCAGGGCGGACGTAGCGATGGCGCGCAGCGGCCTCTGCCAGACCGGCCACCGCATCCAGGTGAGCCAGGGCCTGGGCGACAGCGCGCAGGCGGGGAAGCTCCTCGCCGACCCGGCGGCACAGATCCCGGAACAGCTCAGCCTCCAGCTCGGCCTGGCGGGCCGCTGCATTCAGGACTTGGGTTTCGTATTCCTTCAGCTCCGGCGTGATGAACCGCTCAGCGTTGACCAGCGTCTGCTTGCGGATATAGTCTGAAGGCACGGAACGGGCCGCTGACTTTGAGATCTCGATGTAATACCCGAACACCTTGTTATAGCCAACCTTGAGCGATCGGATGCCCGTTCGCTCTCGCTCCCGTTGCTCCAGCTCCGCGAGCCATGACTGGGCCTCCCGGGCGATGGACCGCCAGCAGTCTAGCTCCTCGGAGAACCCCGGCCGGAAGAGGCCGCCCTCTGCCAGCGTCGCCGGTGGGTCGTCCACCAGGGCCTGGTTCAGCAGCTCCAGCAGCTCTGGAAGGGGCTCCAGACGATCGGCCATGGGCCGGACAGCCCCTGCGTGCGGGCCCTCCATCCGGTGGAGCAGGTTCCGGATCTCCGGCAACACCGTGAGAGCCCGGCGCAGCGCCGCCAAGTCCCGAGGGGAGGCGAGCCCGCTCCCGATCCGCCCGGCCAAGCGCTCTAGATCGGGGAACCCGCGCAGGTGCGCCGCCAGTCGGTCCCGGGCGATGGGGTCCTCGACGAAGGCCTCCACCTGATCCAGACGGGCCTCGA
>JAGHYO010000346.1 GCA_017743605.1 Thermoflexus sp.
GAAGAGAGAAGTGGGCGCTTCGGGGGTGAAGTTGGCGACGGGGAGCCCTCGGGCAAGCTCCGGGCCCGCCAGGACCCCCAGGGCGAAGCCGGCAGCGCACGCGACACCGGCCACGCCGAGCAGAATCACTCCCACTGCGATCCATCGACCCACGGTCGCATCCTCCACAAAAGCAGGAATACCATCGCCAACGTTGCCGGGGCCAGACCGTCCAGGAGGCTCCCCCACAGCGCGCCATCCTGCCCCAGCGCTGCCAGCCACACCGCCAGCGGCCCCGCCGCTGCCAGCAGCGGAACCACCCTCCACGGAAGGCGAAGGGAGGACCTCAGGGCCTCCGGATCAGGAAGGTGAAATGAGCGCACGCAGCGGCGCGACAGATCGGCCGCGGACAAATGCAGGAACCACGCTGCGCCGAATACCGATCCAAGGAGCCCGATCAGCGGGATAAAGAACCCTGTGTTATCGCCCTGCCGCAGTGGCTCCGCTAGGAGAGCAGCCACGAGAAGGGCGGAGAAGCTCGAGAGGGCCCCGGCCAGGATGGTCTGAAGGGCGCTCAGCGGAGTGAACGGGAAGGCGCTGAGAACCAGCGCCTGCTCGACCGCCAGCGCCCGACGCCCCAGCCATGGCCATTCGCCCTGCAGGCGGGCGCGGAGCCGCTCCGCGTCCTCGACGGGCAGCTCCCGGAAGGAAATGCCTGTCATCCGCCGCAGCTCCTCCATCAACCGCCGGGCAGTGCCTCGACGGGCGGCGAGGCGGAGAGATCGGGCGAGGGAGAGGCCAGTGATAGGCTCCGCAAGGAACAGAACCGTGGTCTCCGCAGGATTCTCCTCCCACAGAAAGGCTGCCCCGTCAAAGCTGGCGGTCTGGGAGTGCCAGCCGAAGCCATGAGCCTCCATGACGGAGGGGTGATACAGCAACGCCAGGTCCTCCTCGGTCCGAAACCCGGTCAGCGCCCTGGAGTCCTCGGGCAGCTCGGGGAGCTCCGCCGAGACTTCCGACAGCCGCCCGGCCACCTCCCGGAGCAGAAGCGGGATGCGGAAGGCGAGAACCGGAGTGGCCCCCTCCTTTCCAAAACGCTGAGCGGTCTTCAGGAGGCCAAACGCGATGAGGAGAAGGAACAGAACAGCGCCGCATCCGGAGAACGCCAGCGTGAAGGCCAGGTCATCGTCTTCCGTCATCCCTCATCCCTCCCGTTCCGGCGCAAAGCGGGAACGCTCCAGCAGGGCCTCATAGGCCTGCTGCCCCTTCTCCCCTTTCCAGAGGGCGGAGATCACGTAGATGCGCTTCGGAAAGGGAAGAACCGCAATGCTTCCCTCGTAGCCCTCGGCTCCCCGTCGGGCAGCGAAGCGCAGCTCCAGGACCCCGCCCACCGTTCCCGGCCGCTCCCGCCAGACGGCCTCGCCCGGCGTCATCTGCAGATCTGCTGGCGAACGCCCCAAGGACTCGGCGGTGAAGTCCAGGGCCTGGCGGTAGAGGGCCTCCTGGTCCGCCCGCCAGGATGGCAGCTCCTCCGGGGCGACCGGCTCCAGGATCGCCTCGTTCCCGGCCACCACTAGCATACCCTCTCCTTCGGAGAAGGCAATCAGCAGCGCCCGGTCGGATAGGAACAAGGCAAAGGAGCGCCACGGCTCCTTCAGCCGACGGATCTCCTCATCCAGCCGAGTTGGATCCCCACTGTTGAAGATTCTCCAGGCCGCCGGATGGAGGATCTGGGATCCGTCGGAAACTTGCGTTTCCACAAACCGGGTCGCGGCGGAAGGACCCTGCCCCGCCGCGCAGGCGCTTAGCAGCGGAAGAGCGGCGACAAGCAAAACGCCAAGGACACGCATCGTCCACTTCCTTTAAGAGGTCAGGGTTCCTAACAGCGGGTGAGGAGGACCATCTTCCCGCCCAGTTGGCCTCTGGCAGCGGAGATCAAAAGCAGCCCGATGGCACCCATTCGGAGAACCGGGGCGATCCTGATCGCCAAGCCAGTCGCCGCCGTCTCTGGGGAAGCCTCTTCACGCGGCAGGCGTAGGAATCCCTGCTGCGCCTTTTGAAGGGCTCCGGTGGCCAGCCCTAAGGCGGTCGCTAGGGCCAGGCCCATCCCGTAGGCTAGCCCGCCCAGGGCACCGACCCGGGGGCCTCCAATCGGGAGGCTTCCGGTGGAGGCAGGCTGCTGCCCCGGAGAGGACGCCTCCGAATGACCGCCGACGGGAACGGACAATCGGGAGGCCGAGCAGGCCGGCGACGAAGCTCGACATCAGCCCGGCCAACGCCGCCAGGACCCAGGAAAAAGCCCTCCACCACAAAGTGGTTCTGCAAATCGCTGATGTTGCGCTGAACCATTCGCCCCTCCTCACAAAGGACCGGTTGTGGCGGCGGGCTCTGATGCAGAATGGGGAGAATGCTTCACCCCCATCCTGCCGAGCGGGTTCGTCCTCGGGCCGGTGAAGAGCCTTGTGGTTTGCGGATTGGAGTTTCACCGTCCCCTGCGCAAGTAGGCGGATTGACGCGGACGTCCGTGAATAACCTGCCAGACCGATGGCCTCTCAAGAGCGCCTCAGCACCACCCGGGTCCGTACCGGCTTGTCGTGCCAGCCCTGATGCTCCCGATCGAGGAGGATCCACAGAAACCCCAGATAGAACGGGTCGGCAGATAAGGGCCTCCCGATCAGCTCACGAACCAGCATTGTTCCGAAACCGGCCGGGCGCCCATCCTCGTGCACCACCTGCATGCCCAGAATCCACTTCCCGATCGACTTCCCCCGGGACCAGAAATACAGCTGGATTCCCCAGGGGATCAGCCCTGCCGCATACAGAAGCGGGGAAACCAACGCGAGAAAATCGGACCCGGCCCCCTCAGCGGCCTGGCATTCCATGCTTATCCACATGCTAGCAGTCGCCACAGATAAAATCATGCCTTCGATCAGGATAGCCATAAGATGACGGAAGGGAGATGCCAGCTCAAAGCGCCGCATTTCCGTAGTTCACTTCCTTGAGAATGGGATTCGGATCAACGCACCAGGCGGATCCTCCAGGTGAAGCGGAACCAGTAATACACCATGGGGGTGTCGGGGTTGGGGCTGCAA
>JAGHYO010000347.1 GCA_017743605.1 Thermoflexus sp.
CCCCCGTCTGGTTGCGTATCTTCGATCTGCAGTTCAGCCACGGCGAGGGCGTCTACTTCTAAAGCATGGACGGACGGCGCCATTTAGATTTCACCAGTGGGATCGGGGTGACCAACACCGGCCACCGCCATCCCAAAGTCGTGGCGGCGGTCCAGGAGCAGGCCGCTCGCCTCCTCCACGGCCAATCTGCATCGTCATCCACCGCCCCCTCCCGGAGCTGGCAGAGGAGCTGCTCGCCGTCGTCCCCCGCCCCCCGGACACGTTCTTCCTTGCGCCCAGCAGCGCGGAGGCCGTGGGGGGCTGTATGGTAGGCGTGGAGTTCACCCGAGACGGCCAGCCGGACACTCGAATGGCCCAAGCGGTTCAGGACGCTCGCTTCCGCGGGGACCTGCTCCTGC
Organism: Thermoflexus sp.; assembly: GCA_017743605.1. Lineage (GTDB taxonomy): Bacteria > Chloroflexota > Anaerolineae > Thermoflexales > Thermoflexaceae > Thermoflexus. The sequence continues at coordinate 399 of JAGHYO010000347.1, forward strand.
TCACCTGTGGAACCTACGACAACGTCATCCGCTGGATCCCGCCCCTTGTCGTCACCTCGGAACAGATCTAGGAGGGGCTCCGCATCTTCGAGGAGTCCTTGAGGGAGGCCGTGGAAGCCGCCGCGGCGTAAGCCGAAATTCATTTCGGCTTACATTTCCGATTCGCCAGCCTCGTCGATCAAGCGGCGGGCGAGGGCCAGGGCTTCCTCCCGGGTGGTGACCTCGCCGGCCGCCTGGGCCTCCCGAATGACCTCCAGCAGGCGGCCGATCTGGGGGCCCTCGGGCACTCCCAGGGCCATGAGATCCTCCCCCCGAAGCAAAGGGACCACCCGGACGAACTGTTCAGGAGCTTCGAAGAACGCCTGCCAGAGGGTTCGCGCCACGCAAAGCCGAGGCTCCCAGATCTCCTCGGTCAGCCTGGGCCCCCACACGGCCATGGTGTCCGCTAGGGCGAGCAGCGCCAGGTCCACGCCCCGCTCGCCCGCCTCTCGGAAGAACCGGTAGATCCCCCGTGGGCTGAGCCTTCGCGCCATCCAGTGGGGCCGCATGTGATGACGGACCAGGGTCTCCACCTCCTCGATCTCATCGCTGCTGAAGCGGAGCGCCGCCAGCCGATCGGCCGCCCACCTCGCCCCCAGGGCCTCATGGCCAATGAAGCGGATCCGTCCGTTCGGGTCGACAGTGCGGGTTCCGGCCTTCCCGATGTCGTGGAGCAGGGCGGCCAGGAACAGCAGCGCCCGCCGGGGACGCCCGACGGCCACTTCCTCCTCCCAGCGGGACTGCAGACGCTCCCGCCAAGGGCCCATCGCCTCCGCGATCTCGGCCCAGCGAGGAGGAAGATCCCGCAGCTCCGGAGTTTCCGCCTCACTCCCCAGCAACCGCTCCATCGCCGCCACGGCCCGCAGGGTGTGCTCATAGGCGTCCCACACATGCGGTGGGCCCTGCTCTACACCCCGTAGGCTCGCGACCTCGGGCAGGACCCGTTCCAGGAGCTTTAGGGCCTCCATCCGACGGAGGCTCCGGACGGCCGGAGGAATAAGGAGGATCTTGACCAGCTCATCACGGATCCGCTCCGCAGCGGTGAGGAACAGGCAGGGGACAGCTTCGGTGAGGGACGCCTCCGCCTCTGGCGTTAGCCGGAGCCCGAACTCCGCTTCGAAGCGGACCGCCCGCAGCGTCCGCACCGGGTCACGGCGGAAGGCATCGGGAGCACAGGGCCGCAGCCGGCCCGACCGCAGATCCTCCAGCCCGCCCAGGGGATCGAAGGGGGCGAACCCCTCCGGGCGTAGGAAGGCGTCGATCTCGACCGCCATGGCGTTGATCGTGAAGTCCCGACGGCGGAGATCCTCCTCCCATGAATCCCCATCTCGCCGGGCCAGATCCACATAAAACCGGCGGCCCTGCGGGCTCCGCCAGACCACACGCCCGAACTCCCGACGGGCGCTTAGGATGTAGAAGGCCCCGCCCACGGCGTCCGCCAAGACGCGGGCGAGGGACAGCGCCGGGCCGACCACCACCCCGTCGAAGTCGTTCGGCTCCCGGCCGACCAGACGATCCCGCACGGCCCCGCCCACCAGCCGGGCCTCATAGGGGCCATCCTCCAGAAGGCGCTTCAAGGCCTCCAGCAAGACACGCGCCGCCGCTTCCACCTGGACGATCCTAAGTGAGGGTTGCTGGTAACCCTCAAGTTAGCACATCGGGCGGCGCTCACAAAAAACCGACGAAGGGCTTCTACGCCCCCGCCGGCTCCGCCAGGGCTGATGGAGAGACCTGGCCCCGCCTCAAGCCCCGCAGGGCTCCAAGGCGGCGGCGAAGTTCTTGAGCGCCTGCTGGACCTCCCACACAATGCGCTCCGGCCCGAGGGACCACCATTCCGAGGGAGTAAAGTGCGCGGAAACCTCGGCCTCTGGGCCGGGACAGCCGAACCATTGAAGCACGCGCAGGTGATCAGATTGGGCGAGATAGAGCGCCAGCTTGCGGATCTTGGGGGCCCCTGTCAGGTGCGCCATCGGATAGGCCTCGATCATCAGCCGGAAGACCGCACACGACGACCTCTTCGGCCCTCAAAAAGGCCATGGCGACCTCCTTTTGGCGTGAGACGCAAATGCTGATCTGAAGATCCGGAAGCGGTCAGAACCACGCGATGCCGCGAGAAGGACGGATCTGTCCGCTACAGATTTGGCTCAGGTAGGGCTGGAGGAATCGCTCGAGATCCTCTGAAACAGAGGAGGCCTCCGGGGAGGTCGCCACCCAAGCGGTGATCAAGAACTGGCCTGGGCCCAGGTGCTCCACCCAGATCCGCGCGGATCGCCACTGGAACTCATAACACCCGGGCTCCCCGTGATCCTCCCCCGCATCCAGAACCATCCATCGCACCTGGATCGTCATAGCATCCTCCCTAATCGGGAGCCCGTGGGAAAAAACCCTGCGCGCCCTGGCCACTCCCTTCGGCAGACCCGGCAATCATCTCATGCGGGGCATCTCCCCGACCGCACCGATCGCTGGGGCGCCAGGCTCAATGGCCTCTGAAGCGAGGCGTCCATGGGGATCCCCAGGGGAGCAACACTCCCTTAGAGGCCACCTTGGAGGACACGCAGACCACACATCGGCTGGCTTTCCTCGCGACCCTCATCGCCGCCCCGCTCAAGTTCGCATGTTCACTTTTTATTTT
>JAGHYO010000348.1 GCA_017743605.1 Thermoflexus sp.
CAGCTTACCTGCTTGGATCGATCCCAACGGCGTATCTGGTGGCCCGGGGGGTGGCCGGGCTGGACATCCAGACGGTGGGGGATGGGAACCCCGGTGCGCGCAACGTGTGGCTCCACCTGGGGTGGCGCTGGGGGATCCTGGTGGCCATCCTGGATATGCTCAAAGGCTACGCGGCGGTGCGCTGGGCCCAGGCCATGGGCTTCGCGGAACCCTATGCCTTCCTGGCGGGCGCGGCCGCGGTGCTGGGGCACGACACCTCGCCCTTCCTGCGGTTCCGCGGGGGACAGGGGATGGCCACCACTTTGGGGGTGATGCTGGCCCTGCTGCCGGGGGAGACCCTCTTCGCCATCGCGGTGTTCCTGCTGGCCTATCGCCTGACCCACCGCTGGGATGAAAGCCTGCTCGCCGGGATGATCTGGCTGCCGCTTCTGCCGCTCGTGCAGGGGCGCGAGCTCCGATACGCGCTCTATCCGGTCCTTCTGCTCCCCACGGTGGGCATCAAGAAGGGGCTCGACACGCTCCGGCGCTCCGGGGGCCTCCGACGGATCCTCCACCTCCATCGCTGAGAAAGCGGAGCTCGCGGAATGGATGCCGCCTATATGGTCATTTCGGCCTTCGGGCTGGCGGCGGCCGCCGGCCTGAACGCTTATGTTCCGTTGCTCGTCGTGGCCCTGCTGGCCCGCTTCACCGACTGGGTCCGGCTCGCGCCGCCCTATGACACGCTGACCCATCCGGCGATCATCGGCCTGCTTCTCGTTCTGGCCCTCATCGAGTTCCTGGCCGATAAGATCCCGGCCGTGGACGCCGCCAACGATCTCCTGCAGACGGCGATCCGTCCGGCCGCGGGGGCGATCCTCTTTGGAGCGCAGACCGGAGCGATCCGCGAGCTGCACCCGGCCCTGGCGCTGGCCTGTGGCCTGCTGATCGCCGGGGGGATCCATGGGCTGAAGGCCACCCTCCGGCGGGCCGTGCAGGCGGGCGCCCCGCCCCTGGCTCCGCTGACCACGCCGCTCCTCAGCCTCCTGGAGGATCTGGCGGCGCTGGCCCTCAGCCTGATCGCCCTCCTGGCAGCGTGGCTGATCCTCGCCGGGGCGATCCTGATCGCGGCCGTGGCGCTCCGGCGCATTCACGGCTTTTGCAACCTGAGACGCCGGCGATAGGCTGACGGAATGGCGCAAGCGGTTCCAGCGGGGCGGCGACAAGCTGCAGGTGGAGAACGGCCTGTTTAAGCCAGCGATGGGCCTTCGCGAGGGGAGCGATTCGCGAATCCACGAAGCCTCCCTTCCGCGCTCCGTCAGCGGATCCCGAATCCACCGGAGAGTTCCCCCTCCTTCCCCCCGGTGCTATAATTCAAGTGAAAACTTTCCCAAAGGAGCCGGCCATGGCGGGCTCAGAGACGGTCCTTCCGAAGGGAACGCGGAACCGATGGCGGACCCTGGAATGGGCGTGGGCGCCGGCATCTGGGCTGAGCGCGGTGGTTCGGGAGATCCCGCAGTATCGGGGCCGGATCCACCAGTGGGCCTGGGTGGCCAACCGGGTGGCCGGGCTGGGAACCCTCCTCTTCCTCACGATCCACGTCCTGGACACCTCCCTCGTCTATTTCGCCCCCACCTGGTATGAGCACACCCTCGCCCTGTATCGGCATCCGATCTTCGGCCTGGGCGAGCTGATCCTGGTGGGCTGCGTCCTCTGGCACGGCCTGAACGGCCTGCGCATCGCGATCAGCGACTTCCGGCCCCGCCTGTGGGCCGCGGAGACCCAGGCCCGGCTGATCCTGTGGACCCTCATCGCCTTCCTCGTCCTCTACATCCCCACTTTCTTCATCATGGGCAACGTCATCCTGCAAAAAGGCATCCTGGGGAGGTAAGCCATGGCGGCTATCCCGAAAGCTGTCCCGCGGACCGTCCCGGCGATCCGCCCCCGCCTGGAGGTTTGGCTGTGGGCTTTCATGCGGATCTCCGGCGTGTTGCTGATCCCGCTGGCCTTCGGCCACCTGGCGATCATGCACATCATCAACAACGTCCACGATATCAACGCCTGCTTTGTGTATTATCGATGGAATGTTCTTTTCTGGTGGCGCGTCTACGATGCGCTCCTTCTCTTCCTGGCCTACATCCACGGCCTGAATGGCCTGCGCCATGTGATCGATGACTACGTGCATCACCAGGGTTGGAACCGGGCTCTGAAGTGGATCGCGTTCATCGGAGGATCGCTGGTGATCCTGGTGGGAGCCATCGCCCTCATCGGCGGGGTGCGGGTCACCGCCCTGCCTCAGGGATGCCCGCCGATCTCTTAGGAGGCGCGGATGGGATTGACCTACATTGAGGGGATCGTAACCGGTCCAACAGGGAAACAGGCCTCTGTTCGCTTTCTCGTGGACAGCGGGGCCACCTATACCTTGCTTCCCCATGAAGTCTGGCAGGCCATCGAGCTGAAGCCGAAACGCTCGGCCACGTTCGTCCTGGCGGACGGCACAACCATCGAGCGTCAGATCTCCGAATGCCACATCGCCCTGCCCCAAGGGGAAGGGCATACCCCGGTCATCCTCGGGGAGCCCGGGGACGAGGCCGTGCTGGGGGTGGTGACCCTGAAGACCCTGGGGCTGGTGCTCAATCCGTTCACCCGCACCCTCCAGCCCATGCGAACGCTGCTGGTGTGAGAGGAATGCGGCGAAGCGAGGTCCAGGGTCCTCGCTCGCCCGAACTTGCGATGTCAGGCCAGAAAGGAGTTCCCCGATGAAGGTCCATCGGCATCAATTCGACGCGGTGGTGGTGGGCGCGGGAGGGGCCGGCCTGATGGCCGCCCTCTACGCCTCCAAGCAGGTTAAGACCGCGGTCCTCAGCAAGCTCTACCCCACCCGTTCCCACACCGGGACGGCCCAGGGGGGCATCGCCGCGCCCCTGGGGAACATGGAGGAGGACCGGCCGGAGTGGTATGCCTACGACACGGTGAAGGGCGGGGACTGGCTGGTGGACCAGGACGCGGCGGAGATCCTGGCCTATGAGTCCATCGAGGCCATCATCGAGCTGGAGCACATGGGCCTGCCCTTCGACCG
>JAGHYO010000349.1 GCA_017743605.1 Thermoflexus sp.
CCTACCAGCTGGTCCCTGCGCTTCGGCTCCTTGCCAAGCCGCGCCCGAGTCTCCTCATCGCTGATGACGTGGGTCTAGGCAAGACCATCGAGGCAGGGCTGGCGATGCTCGAGCTGATGGCTCGCGGGCGAGTCCGCCGGGTGCTTGTTGTGGTGCCGCCCGGGCTCATGGAGCAATGGCGTCAGGAGCTCTATGACAAGTTCGGCCTCGAGTTCCACATCATTGGAAACGCCTCCGATCTGGCGGCCGCCCAGGAGTCCCTGCCCGCCGGAGTGAACCCCTGGGAAGCTCTGCCGCGGGTGATCACCTCGATCGATTACTTGAAGAAGGAGACCGTGCGGGCGCGCGCCCTCCGGAAGCGCTGGGATCTGGTGATCGTGGACGAGGCGCATGCCCTTGCCGAGTCGGGCACGCCACAAAACCCCTACCAGACCCAGCGCGCCCGGCTGGGCCTGGCGCTGCGCGAGGCCGCCCGGAGCCTCCTCCTGCTTACGGCCACCCCCCATAACGGCTATGCTCACTCTTTCCGCTCGTTGCTTGAGCTCGTCGAGCCGACCCTTGCAACGCTGCGGGGCTCCCCAGCGGATCTCCGTCGTCGGGTGGAGACCGCCATGGTTCGGCGGATGAAGGCCCAGATCCGCCGGCGGACGGATGGCCGGGAAGAGGAGGTCTTCCCCCGGCGCAGCGTCAAGGGCATCCCCGTGCGGTTGGAGAGGGAGGAGCGGGAGCTCCTTGAGAAGATTTCGGCCTACTGCTCCAGAACCGCCAGGCAGGCTCAGGGAACGGAGGAAGCCGAGCTCATCGGCTTCGCCATGCAGATCATCAAGAAGCGGGCGCTATCATCCCGGAAAGCCCTTCTCAACACCATCGAGCATCGCCTGGAGGCTCTCGAGCGGGAAGAGGCCCGCGAAGAGCCTCCTCCGCGGGAGGAGCTCCGGGACTTCCAGGCGGATCTGCCGCTCACCGAATCCCAGAGCGAGCGCCTCGCCCGTCGGATCCTGCGCTCGGCTATCCCCAGGGATGAGGGGCGCCGCCGCTCCGAGCTGCGAGCCCTCAAGCGCATCCGATCGCTTTTGAAGAATATGCCGGACCGCGATCCCAAGATAGAGGCCCTGGTTTCCGAGCTCAGGCGGGTCTTTAGCGAGGATCCCTCCGAGAAGGTGATTGTATTCACCGAGTATCGGGACACCCTGGATGCGATCTGCGCCCGCCTGGACGCGGATCCGGACTTCCGGGACTGCTACGTGACGCTCCACGGAGGCCTCACCCGCCGCGAGCGCCTTCGCCGGCAGGATCGGTTCGCAAAGCCCGAAACCCGGGTTCTCCTGGCTACCGACGCGGCCAGCGAAGGCCTCAACCTGCAGCAATACTGCCGGCGCATCATCCACATGGAGCTGCCTTGGAACCCCAACCGGCTTGAGCAGCGCAACGGCCGCGTGGACCGCTATGGGCAGACGCAACCGCCCATCATCAAGTATCTCTACTATCCCGACAGCCCCGAGGACGATGTTCTCTCGAAGCTCGTGGAGAAGATCGAGCAGATGACCCAGGACTACGTCTCCACTCCAGACATCCTCGGGGTGATACAGGGGGCGGAGGCCATCCAGGAAGGCCTTGCTTCTCTGAATGCCAAGGCCCCGGACGTCGGCGTCCGCAAGGAAAGCCTGGTCCGGCTCTTCGAGGACCGCACGCGAGAGTTCCTGCGGGAATTCCAGCCCCTCCTCCTGGTCAGCGAGCAGGGCGAAGCGGATTCCGCCCGGCTTCTCGAAGTTCTGCACGCCGCCGAGCCCATGCTCCCCGACGACCAAACCCTGGAGGAGATCGTGCGGGCGATCCTCGGCCCCGGTGCTGTGCGTCCGGTGGACAGTCTGGAGGGGATCTACCGGATCGAAGTGCCGTGGCCTTACCGGGGGGAGGGGGTCCAGCCAGTCTACGAAGCAGCCACCTTCCGGCGTTCTGTGGCCGCTCGCTATCGCGCGGACGAGGTGGAGTTCATCACCCCCATGCATCCGCTGGTAAAGACCCTTGCCACCGATGCCCGCCGGCGTCTCCTGCAGGTCTATCCGAGCGCGCGGGGCTTGCCGCCCCGCAGGCTCGCCGCCCGTACGGTGCCGCCAGGGGAGCCAACGTCTGTGGTCTTCACCTGGCTGGGTCGGATCGAAGGAGGCGCCGGGCTCTTGGAGGAACACCTGATCCCCATCCGTGTGGGCCTGGAGGGGCAGATCATCGGTGATCCGGAGGAGAACCGGCGCTGGCTGACCCCCGATCCGGTGGGCGACGTGCCGAAAGGAACCCTGGAGGCGCTTTTCCGCAAGCGGTTCAAAGAGCTTCTGGAGCGGGCCCGGCGCGAGGCGGAAGCCTGGCTCAGGCGAAGAGCTGAGGCGCTGCGTTTCCACCGCCGGAAGCAGGCGGAGATGCTTCGCCAAGACCTCGAGCGCGACCTGGCCGACCGCTTGAGGGAGATTGACGAGGAAGAGCGAAGAGCCCGAGGGCTGATCGATCCGACCGGGCAGCTGCGATGGCTTCCCGAGCGGGAGGCGAGCGGGTTCCGGGCGCGCCGGGAGGCCCTGGAGAGCTACCGCCAGCAACGTCTGGAAGAAATCGCCGCTTTCGAACATGTCGACGACCCGGTGCCCCCTCAGCCCTTGGGCGCGTTGTTCTTGGTCTCGGGGGGAGGAGTGTGATGGCCTTCCGGCATCTGCGCAACGTCCGTGGCTTCTTCTCGGACTACTACCTGGGCAGCGTCTTAGGACGGGGCGCTGGCCGCGGGGCTCGCAAAATTGCGTCCGATCGGGGGACGGATCAGGCCTATGACCGCTTCCGCCGGATCCGTGAGCGGGCCGAGGGCCGGGCTGACGATGCTCCGACCTGCCGCGAGCGCTTCATCCGCCCGCTCCTGCGGGACGTGTTGGGCTTCCACCTCGGCGCGGGTGAAAACGGTATCCACCGGCTCTTCCCCTCCGCCGAAGCGGAAGAGGTGGGCGAGCGTCCTCTGCTCCTCGCCTACTGCGGGGCCTGGGACGAAGACCTGGACGTTGGCCGGGGGAGGG
>JAGHYO010000350.1 GCA_017743605.1 Thermoflexus sp.
CGGGATCGGCCCCGGCTGGAGGCGATGGCAGGCCCGACCGTCACCTTCCGGGGGCGCGTCTCCGATGCGGAGCTGGCGGAGCTCTACGCCCGGTGCCGCGCGTTCATCTTCCCGGGAGTGGAGGACTTCGGGATCGCCCCGGTGGAGGCCATGGCGGCGGGACGGCCAGTGGTCGCCTTCGCCGCCGGCGGCGCCCTGGACACGGTGGTGGAGGGGGTGACCGGGGTGTTCTTCCGGGAGCCCACGCCCGAGAGCTTGGCCGAGGCGGTCTGGCGCCTAGAGCAGCTCCACTTCGACCCGTGGGTCATCCGCCGTCACGCCGAGTGGTTTGACAGGCGGAGGTTCCAGGAAAAAATAAAGGAAATCGTGGAAGCAGCGTGGGAAGCCGCGCGCCGGGGCCAGGAGGTGGAGGTTACTCTGCTGAACCGGTTTCAGGATCTCGCCGTTGCGCTTTGGAGCCCTGTGGGATGACCCTGGAGGATCTGGCCCGTGTCCTGAGGCGCTGGGGATGGCTGGCCCTGATCCCGATGGCGATGGGGGTTCTGGCTGCGGCGTTGGCCCGGCCCGCCCCGTCGGCGTATCAGACGTCCATCCGCTTTGCCGTGGGGGTTCGGCCAGGACAGCCGGCCGATTATGATTACGACGGCTACTATCGCTGGCTATCCAGCGAATACCTGGCCGCCGCTGCCTCGACCTGGATGCGCAGCCGGGATTTCGCGGAACGGGTGGCCGCGGCCCTTGCGGCGCAAGGCCCTGTCCTCCCGCCGCCGGCCGTCCAGGGAGCGATCGCCGCGGATTACCAGCGCTCCGTGGTGGTCCTGTATGTCACCGCCCCGGATCCTCAGACGGCAGAGGCCATCGCGCAGGCGGCGGCCCGGGTGGCCCGGGAGGAGGTGGCCCAGGTATGGCCCCAGGCCGTAGGGACGGGGACCCTCACGCCACTGGATGTCCCGGTGGCCTCGCCGACGGCTCCTTCCCTGCGCGCCCGCCTGGAGGGGCTCTTCCGGATCGCCTTAGGGCTCCTGCTGGGGCTGACCCTGGCTTTCCTGGCGGACTTCACGGATCCGCGGATCTGGGATCGCCGGGACGTGGAGCGCATGGGCTTGCGGGTCCTCGGCGAGATCCCGAAGGGAGAGGATCGGGGCGCCGAATGAATTCGGCCTCGGAGAAGCCTTTGGACCGCGGTCGGCCTGCGCCGACTGAAAAGGCATCCTTGCTTGTAGGCCGAAACGAATTTCGGCCTCCATCCTCGGGATCGATGAAGAAGGCCGATCCCTGCAGGGGCGACTTCCTTTGCGATCAGCGTGGGATTGAAAAAGACAGGGATTGCGGGCTGAAAGCTCTTCCTCAGAAATGATTGCTGTTGTTATCGGGACATCTGTTCGGGGCTGAAGCCCCTCCCACTGAAAAATCAATCCTCTGTAGGAGTGGCTTCTGCCGCGACCATTGCGGGATCGAGAAGATGGAGGTTCGGGCTGGGGGAGCGGCTTTCAATGTGATCCCTCGTGGGATCGAAGAAAAGAGGGGTTACAGACTGAAGGCCCTTCCCTCAGCAATCACTGTTGTTGCCATCGGGCAACCGTTTGGGGCAAAAGCCCCTCCTAGCCGAAAAATCAACGCCGTGGTCGTCTCGGCCGATGCCGGGCTGGCGCAAGCGGCCGGGACGGAATCCCAGACATAAAGGCGGTGGATCGATGAGCCTGTGGGATCTGGTCTACATCCTGCGTCGATGGGGCTGGTTGATCCCGGTCCTGGCCGGGGCCACCGCCCTGAGCGCCTTTGTCTTCAGCCGACTGCAGACGCCGGTTTACCGGGCGGTGGCGACGATTGCGGTGCAGCCGGCCCGGCCGGACTTCGGCCAGAGCCAAGCGGCCAAAACCCTGCTCAGCAGCTACGTGCAGATCATGTCCAGCACCTACGGCGGAGGGGATCTCCACCAGCCCTCCGCCAGCCGCGTGATCCAGACCCTGCAGCTGGACATGACGCCCGAGCAGCTGAAGCGGAACACTATCTTCTCCGCTGACGAGCGCAACCTGCTCATCGAGCTGGAGGTTCGCTCATATGCCCCGGAGGTGGCTCAGCAGATCGCCCGCACGTGGGCGGAGCTGTTCGTGGAATGGCGACGGACGGAGAACCAGCGGCTGCGCCAGGAGGATCAGATCGACGCTCTGCTGGTGGATCAGCCCGCTGCCGGCCGGTTCCGCCCGCAGACGACGTTCAACGTGGCGGCCGGAGCCGTGCTGGGGCTGGTGCTGGGCGGGGCCCTGGCCCTGCTGGCCGGATGGCTGGAGCTGGGGGCCGCCCGGGCCTCCGCGCAATGGTTGCTCCTCCAGCACTACCGCCGGCTGCTGCGCCGATGGGGCTGGGCCCTTGTGGCCTTTCCTCTGCTAGCTGCTGGGGCCGCTTTCGTCTTCAGCCGGATACAGACGCCGATGTATCGGGCGGTGGCGACGATCGCCGTGCAGCCGGCCCGGCCGGACTTCGGCCAGAGCCAGGCGGCCAAAACCCTGCTGAACAGCTACCTGGCGATCCTCTCCAGCGTCTACGGAGGCGATCATCCCAATCAGCCCTCGGCGCGCCGGGTGATCCAGGAGCTGGGGCTGACGATGGCGCCCGAGGCGCTGCGGCGGAACATGTCCCTCTCCCTGGACGAGCGCAGCATGGTGATCCGCCTGGAGATCCGCGCGCCGGACGGCGAGCTGGCGAAGCGGATCGCCAAGCGGTGGGCGGAGCAGTTCGTGGAGTGGCGGCGGAGCGAGAACAAGAAGCTCCGCCAGGAGGACCGCATCGACGCCTTGCTGGTGGATGAGCCGATCTACACCCGGTTTCGGCCCCAGACGCGGGTGAACGTCGCCATCGGGGGGCTGTTGGGGCTCGCCCTCGGGCTGGGGGTGATGTTCTTCCAGGAGAGCGTAGAGAACCTGCGCCGGCGGATGGCGGCCCCGGCGGCCGCCCGCCTCCCCGGGCCGATCCCCGGCCCAACCCCCCGCCCATAGGGGAGGCTCCTGCGTGGAACGGTCGCTACCGCA
>JAGHYO010000351.1 GCA_017743605.1 Thermoflexus sp.
AGATGTGTATAAGAGACAGGTCGATGACCAGGAGGACGATCCCCTCCTGCGGAGCTCCGGGGTCCACCGCCAGGATCTCCCGGGCCGACTCCTCGGGACCCATCCTGCGAAGCCGCGCCCTCCCGCCCCGGATTTCGATCCGGAAGGACATCCCATCCCCGGACTTGGCCGTCGTGGCGACGATCCGCATCGGGACCCGCCCCCGGATCCCCAGCAGGGCGGCCTCGAAGACGAGGTGGCTCGCCGTGTTCGTCTTCCCGGAGCCCGTCCTCCCCACCACCACCGCATGCCAGGGCCAGCCCAGCCAGACCGGCCTCCCGCTGTCCGCGCGGGCGATCCCCACATAGAGCCGGCGGTCCCGGGGAGGCGGGCGGTCCCGCAACTCCAGCGAGGACAGCGGCCCCAAGACCAGTTGCTTCGCCAAAAGAAGCGGTATGAAGACCGGACCATCTTCCTTGGGGACATCGTATTCGCCCACCCAAACCAGCCCCACGCGCTTGGCCGCCTCCCGCCACTCGAGGATTTGGGGGCGGGAGCCGCCAAGAGACCCGATGATCCCAAACGGGAGAACCACGAGCGGCAGCCCCGGGGGGGGCGCGGGCCCCAGCTGCCCCAGCGCGGCGATCGCCCGGAGCAGCCGATCGGCCTCCTCCACGTCTTTGATGGGCCGGAGCTCGATGCGCGCTTGGACGGCGTTCGCTTCCCGCAAGGCGTTGACGAGAGCCTGCTCCAAACGCGCCAAGTCCTCGCCAGGCATCACGGATGGAGGCACGAAATGCCCCCCGGGCCTCGGCAGCGTCATCCGCCGCTCAACCCAGGCGCGGACCAGCCCGGCAAGCCCAGAGACGCCCTCCCCCCCGCCGGATGCGCTGGAAGCGATGGGCTGCCCAGGGGGCTGGGCGTTGAAGGCCCTCCCGTCCAGGCCTGGGGCGCTGGGGGGCCGATGGGCCGCAGGAGGAGAACCCTCTTTCTGTGTTGCGCTCTGTTCCCGCAGGAGAGAGCGCCGTCCCATCCAAGCGCCCGCGAGAAGGGACAGCCATATCCCCGCCGCCGCCAGCCACACGCGGGCCGCCGGGGGCGTCTGGTCCACGCTGAGCCCCCACACCAGGCCAACGAGGAAGACCGCCAGAGCGACCCGCGCGCGCATTGCTGTCCCTCACGGAACGGGCAGTCCGCCTCCCTGCTGTGGCTGCGGCTGTTGCGCCGGCCTCGGGCTGTCCGCCCGCAGCTGAGCCAGCAGCACCGCGCCGTCCCGCTTCCCGATGGGGACCAGCTCCCTGCCGCCGGCGGCGAACAGCGCGCCGCCCAGGACCTCGGCGTAGCAGACGTCCCCGCCCGGGCTGAAGAACCGGCAGCGGAAGGCCACATCAGCGGTGATGTAGGACAGCGTGGGAAGCTGGCCCTCCGCGCCCGCCTCCGGCTGGGGCTGCGCCCCGCCGCCCGCCGCCATCCCGCTCCCCGCCAGCAAATCCGCCACCAGCGCGGCGGGCAGCTTCTCGCCCGCGAAGGTCCGCGTCACAACGTCCGATTTGGCGACGGAGCCGATTTCGCTGACCGGGATGGGGACCAGCCCCTTCAGGTCCTCATCGCCGACCGCCGCGAACGGCTCGCCGACCAGCGCGGATCCGTTTCGGATCTCTTGGCGGGCCGCCAGGCGGGGCGATCCCGGAAGGACCAGGCGGAGCTCGACGGGCTGGAGGCGGGACGAGAAGATCGTCCGTTCGCGAATGCACTCCTTGACCATCTCCGCGTCGAGCAGCCCGCCCTCCGCGACGTCCGGACAGCCCCAGACCGCGACCCTGGCCTCCGCGTATTCGGGCGGGCGCTCTCTCTCCTGCGCCAGCAGATAAAGCCCCGCCAAGGACACCGCAAGCAACAGGACGTTCAGGAGCGTCGCGAAAGCCCTCGGGAAGCGGGTCCTGAAGAAAAAGCTGAGCCGGAAGAGCAAATCGGACATCCTTGGCCTCCTCTCGGGTTTCCTCTCATGTTTTCTCAGCGCCCATGGCTTGAGCGGCCCCTCTTCGGCACAAGGACGGCCGCCCCGCCCGCGCGCCTCCTGCCGCGGCGCGATGCGCGATTTCGCCCGGCCCTGGCCTGCCCTCCGGCGGACTGGCTGGAGCCCTCGAGATGGTCGGCGAGGGCCATGGCCGCCAAGAACGCGAGGAGAGCGGCGGGCAGCCCTCCCGCGGCCATGCCGGCCAACACCAGCGACGCCTCAATCCCGCGATCCTCAATAGCCGACATCGCGCTCCTCCTCCCAGAGGATCAGAACGGCTTTTGTCAGGTCGGACGGGTCCGCGCACGCCCAGAAGGACAGGAACACCTTCTGCCCACGGCTGGGGACCATCGCCTCAATGCTGACCCTCTCCACAACCGGGCCCCGCCCATCCGCGCCGTGCTGCCGCGCCCGGGCTCGGAGCTTCTCCACCAGCGCGCTGACCAGATTTTTCCATGTGTGGGGGAAGTGGTTGCTCAGCCAATCCCACCCCACGATGCTGACGGGGCCCAGTCGGCTCGGCATGCCGCTTCGGCTCGTCATATCGATCCCTCCGAGTAGCTCCGGATCAGCAGGGTCAGGGCCGCGTCCACCGCGCGCGCCGCCGCGTCCCTTGGCTGAGCCCTTTCCAAGATCCCGACGCCGGCGCTCGCCAGATAGTTGAAGAACTCGACGCTGCTGCCCGTGTAGATGATCCCGACGCCGGAACGATCGATGATCTTGCCGAGGAAGCTGGCCGCCTCCATCTGGCTGGAGTCGTCCACAACGGCCACCAGGATGGCGCCGCTCGGAGGGGTCGTCGCGATCTCCATCCAAGTGACCAGGCGGATGAACGCGTCGCTGTCGCTCCCCAGGCCGACCATGGGCCTGCCCAGGATCTCGGCGATGTGGAACCGGGCCTTGAGGCCCCTCTCCAGCGCGAGGGAGAACGGGCTCAGCGCCCTCGTCTCCACCCCGCTGCCGCCAACCAGCAGGGGGGCCCGGATCAGGATCGGCGGGAG
>JAGHYO010000352.1 GCA_017743605.1 Thermoflexus sp.
AGATGTGTATAAGAGACAGGGGCGGGCGCGTGCGGCGGAGCTGGCACAGCGCCCCATCCGCGTGGTGGCCACCACCACCCTGGTCGCGGACCTGGTCCGTCAGATCGGGGGCGAGCGGGTGGAGGTGGCCGCGCTGATGGGGCCGGGGGTGGATCCCCACCTTTATAAGGCACGGGAGAGCGACGTGTGGAAGCTCATGCGGGCGGATTTGATCGTCTACCACGGTTTGCAGCTGGAGGCCCGCATGGCCGATGTCCTGGCCGGGATGTCCCGCTGGGTCCCGGTGGTCGCCGTCGGGGAGGCCATCCCGCCGGAGGATCTCCGCTATCCCCCTGGATTCGAGGGCACCCCAGATCCCCACATCTGGTTCGATATCCGCCTCTGGATGCGGGCCGCGGAGGCGGTGGCGCAGGCGTTGAGGGGCCTGGATCCCGCCCACGCGGGCCTCTATGCAGCCCGACTGCAGGCCTACCGACGCGAGCTGGAGGACTTGGACGCTTGGATCCGCTCGGAGGTGGCGCGGGTTCCTCCGGCGCAGCGCGTGCTGGTCACCTCCCACGACGCCTTCGGCTACTTCGGTCGGGCCTACGGTTTCGAGGTCCGCGGCCTTCAGGGGATCAGCACCGCTGCGGAGGCCGGCCTGGCGGACGTCCAGGCCCTCGCCGATTTCATCGCCCGCCGTCGGATCCGGGGAATCTTCGTGGAGACCAGCGTGCCCTTCCGCTACTTGGAGGCTGTTCAGGAGGCCGTGCAGGCGCGCGGATGGACAGTGCGGGTCCTCGGGCCCCTATATTCGGACGCCCTGGGTGACCCCAACTCCCCGCAGGGCACCTACGTGGGGATGATGCGTTTCAATGTGGAGACCATCACCCGCGGGTTGCTGGATCCTCTCCCTTCGGAGGACCGGCGATGATCTGGGAGGAGTGGGCGATCGAAGTGGAGGATCTCACCGTGATGTATGGGGATCATCCGGCCCTCTGGGATGTGGACTGGCGGGTCCCCCAAGGGGTGCGGATGGCCGTGGTCGGCCCCAACGGGGCCGGGAAGACGACCCTCTTGCGGGCCCTGATGGGCCTGGTCCGTCCGGTTTCCGGATCCATCGCTCTGTTCGGACGTCCCCCGACAGAGGTCCGCCGCCGCATCGGCTACGTCCCCCAGCGCACCGCGGTGGACTGGGATTTCCCCGCCACGGTCCTGGATGTGGTGTTGATGGGCCGCTATGCCCACTTGGGTTGGTTCCGCCGGCCGGGCCCGGCGGATCGGGAACGGGCGCTGGAAGCCCTGGCCCAGGTGGGGATGGACCACCTGGCCGACCGACAGATCGGTGAGCTCTCGGTCGGCCAGCAGCAGCGGGTGTTCGTGGCCCGGGCCCTGGCCCAGGACGCCGATCTCTACCTGATGGACGAGCCCTTCGCCGGCGTGGACGCGGTCACCGAGCAGGCTATAGTGGAGGTCCTGCGGGGCCTCCAGGAGGCCGGCCGGACCGTCGTGGCGGTGCACCACGATCTCCAGACCGTCCCCGACTATTTCGACTGGGTGACCCTCCTCAACGTCCGTTGCGTCGCCTGGGGGCCGATGGCCGAGGCCTTCACGGTTGAGAACCTGCGCCGGGCCTACCAGGGAGCGGTCGCCGTTCTTCCGGCCGCCCTCCCAGGGCATGCGTAGGGTAAAGACTTCGTCCCGCCATATCCGGCCTTGCCTTCAGGAGAAGTGGGATGATTCTGGAACTGTTTCGGGACCCCACGTTCTGGACGGTCGCCCTGGGTTCCAGCCTGCTGGGCGGGGTGGCAGGGGCCCTGGGGGTCTTCGCCGTGCTCCGCCGGGAGAGCCTGATCGGAGACGTGATGAGCCACGCGGCCCTGCCCGGCATCGTCCTCGCTTTTCTGATCACCGGCAGTCGGGAGCTTCCTCCCCTGCTCCTCGGTGCGGCCCTCTCCGCCGGGATCGGCGCCCTCCTCGCCGTGCAGATCCCCCGGCGCTCGCGCATCAAACCGGACGCTGCGCTGGGCTTGGTCCTCTCCGTGTTCTTCGGGATAGGGATCGTGGGGCTGACGGTGGCTCAGCAGCGGCCGACAGCGGCTCAGGCCGGCCTGGATCGCTTCCTCTTCGGCCAGGCCGCGACAATGCTCCGGCGGGACGTGGCCGCCATCGCCCTGGCGGCCCTCCTCGTGCTGGCTTTTCTGCTCCTCCTGTGGAAGGAGTGGAAACTCCTCGCCTTCGATCCGGTCTTCGCGAGGGCCTGCGGCTTGCCGGTAGGGGCCCTGGAGGCCCTCCTTGCCGCTCTCATGGTGCTCACGGTGGCCATCGGCCTGCCGGCGGTGGGGGTGGTGCTGATGAGCGCCCTGCTGGTGGCCCCGGCGGCCGCCGCCCGCCAGTGGACGGACCGTCTGGAGCGGATGGTGGTCCTCGCCGGAGGGTTCGGCGCCCTCTCCGGCGGGCTGGGGACGCTGATGAGCGCGGGGGTCGGCCGTCTGCCCACCGGCCCGCTGATCGTCCTGATGGCCTGCGGGATGGCCCTGCTCTCCCTCCTGATCGCCCCGCGCCGCGGGATCCTGCGCCGAAGGAGGACCCATGCTCGCCCCGCAGGTTGAGATCATGCTGGTGGCCGCCCTGGCCGGGGCCGCCTGCGCCCTGCCAGGGGCCTTCCTGCTCCTGCGCCGGATGGTCCTCATCGGCGACGCCATCAGCCATTCGGTCCTCCTGGGGATCGTGGCGGCTTTCCTGATCGTCCGGGACCTCCGTTCCCCGATGTTGCTCCTTGGCGCGGCCAGTGCCGGGGTGCTGACGGCAGGGCTGGCGGAGGCCCTACTGCGGAGCGGGCGGCTCAAGGAGGACGCGGCCATCGGCCTGGTGTTCCCAGCAATGTTCAGCCTGGGGGTGGTGCTGATCGCTCGCGGCGCAGGCTCCATCCGCCTGGACCTCGATGCGGTCCTGCTGGGGGAGCTGGCCTTCGCGCCCTTCGATCGCCTGACATGGGG
>JAGHYO010000353.1 GCA_017743605.1 Thermoflexus sp.
TGCTGGAGCGACGACGGATGCGGCGGGCCCGCCGCCACCAGGGGGCCGCCCGATGGGTCCGCCTGGCGCTGGCGCTGGGGATCTTCGGCCTCACCGGGATGGGATTGTTCGCCGCGGCCGGCGTGGCCGGGGCTGCCGCCCTTTACGTCAGCCTGATCCGCCAGGCCGACCCCGCCCGCATCGAGGCCAGCGCCAGAGCCTTCGAGACCACCAAGATCTACGACCGCACCGGCCGCGTGCTCCTCTACGAGGTGATCGACCCCACCTGGGGCGACCGCACCTGGGTGCCCCTGGAGCGGATCCCCCTGGCCCTGCGCCAGGCCACCATCGCCATCGAGGATCGCTCCTTCTACGAGAACCCGGGGATCAACCCTCGCGGCCTGTTGCGGGCCTTCTGGATCAACCTGCGCACCGGCGGCGAGGTCGTCCAGGGCGGCTCCTCCATCACCCAGCAGCTGGTGAAGAACACCCTGATCGATCCCCAGGAGCGCTACCAGCGCTCCTACACCCGCAAGCTCAAGGAGATCCTGCTGGCCCTGGAGCTCTCCCGCCGCTACTCGAAGGATCAGATCCTGGAAATGTATCTGAACACGAACTTCTACGGGAACCTGGCTTACGGGGTGGAGGCCGCCTCCCAGATCTACTTCGGCAAGCACGTGTGGGAGCTGAACCTGGCGGAGTCCGCCATGCTGGCCGCCATCCCCCAGTTCCCCAGCCTGAACCCCATCGACGCCCCCCAGGAGGCCAAGCGCCGTCAGGAGATCGTGCTGGACGCGATGGTGCGGGAGGGCTACATCTCCCCCGAGGCGGCCGCGGCCGCCAAGGCCCAGCCCCTCCAGATCCGACGCCAGCCCGCCGCGCGTTTCGACATCAAAGCCCCCCACTTCTCCCTTTACGTCCGCCGCTGGCTGGAGGAGCGCTTTGGACCCGAACTGGTCCACCGTGGCGGGCTCCGGGTCTACACCACCCTGGACTGGGACCTCCAGCAATACGCCGAGCAGGCCGTCCGCCGCCACGTCGAGAAGCTGAAGGCGGAAAAGCGCAACGTGACCAACGGGGCCCTGGTGGCCATCCGGCCGAAGACCGGCGAGGTCCTGGCCATGGTCGGCAGCGTGGATTACTGGGACGAATCCATCGACGGCCGTTTCAACGTGGCCGTGGACGGCCTGCGGCAGCCGGGCTCCTCCTTCAAGCCCTTCACCTACGCCACCCTGCTCAGCCAGGGCGTGCCGGCCTCCCATCTGTTCTGGGATGTCCCCAAGACCTTCGATCAGGGGCCGGGGATGCCGCCTTACGCCCCGGAGAACTACGACCGCAAGTTCCATGGCCCCCAGCGGATGCGGCTGGCCCTGGCCCGCAGCTACAACATCCCGGCCGTGGAGGCCCTGCAGATGGCCGGGATCGCCAACGTCATCCGCCTCGCCCACCGCATGGGACTCACCACCCTGGATAAAGGCCTGGATTACTACGGCCTGGCCCTCACCCTGGGCGGCGGCGAGGTGCGCCTGATCGACATGGTCTACGCCTTCAGCGTCTTCGCCAACAACGGCTTCATGGCCGGCGCCCCCGTCCCCGAAGACCGCCGCCGGCCCGGCTACCGGGAGCTGGACCCGGTCCCCGTGCTCCGGGTGGAGACCCCCGACGGGAAGGTCCTCTGGGAATACCGCCAGCCCGAGGTGCAGGCCATCCTGGATCCGCGGGTGGCCTACCTGATCACCAGCATCCTCTCGGACAAGGCCGCCCGCTGGGAGGCCTTCGGGCGCGGCAACGTCCTGGAGCTCTCCCGGCCCGCGGCGGTGAAGACGGGGACCACCAACGACTTCCGGGACAACTGGACCATCGGCTACACCCCGCAGCTGGCGGTGGGCGTGTGGGTGGGGAACACCGACAACCGCCCGATGCGGAACGTCTCCGGGATCGCTGGGGCGGCCCCCATCTGGCACGATGTAATGGAATACGCCCATCGGGATCTCCCCGTGGAGCCCTTCCAGAGGCCCCCTGGCCTGATCGAGAAGACCATCTGTGCCGTCTCTGGGAAGCTCCCCAGCCCCTACTGCCCGACGGCGAAGGAGCTGTTCATCCCGGGAACCGAACCTCAAGAGATCTGCGACTTGTACCAGGTCTTCCGGATCAACCGGGAGACCGGCAAGCTGGCTACCGCGAGCACGCCCCCGGACAAGGTGGAGGAGAGGGTCTTCCTGGTGGTCCCGCCGGAGGCGCTGAGCTGGGCCCGGGAGGCCGGCATCCCCCAGCCGCCCACAGAATACGATACCCAGTTCGCCCAGCCGGCCGGCGACGTCGCCATCCTCAGCCCCGCCCCCTACGCCTACGTCCGCGGGATCGTCCCGATCATCGGCAACGTCCGGGGAGATGTGGCCTTCTACCGGCTGGCCGTGGGGGCCGGCCTGAACCCGACCGCCTGGATCCCGATCGGCCCGGAGCACGGCAACGCAGTGGACAACGGGCTCCTGGAGAACTGGGACACCTCCGGCTTTGCTGACGGCCTCTACACCCTGCAGCTCACCGTGGTCCGCCACGACGGGAGCGTGCACACCGCTGTGGTCCCGGTGACCGTGGACTACACCCCCCCCGCAGTGCGAGTGGTGTATCCCCGGGAGGAGGAGACGTATAAGTTCTCAGAGGAATGGATCAGCGTGGTCACCGAGGTCTCAGACAACTACGCCATGGACCGCGTGGAGTTCTACGCCGACGGGCAGCCTTTCGCCGTGCGGGACGTGCCCCCCTTCAACGCGAAGTGGTATTTCAGCCGGGTGGAGCGGGAGCGCCTGCTGGGTTGCCACGAGTTTTGGGTGAAGGCCTACGACAAAGCCGGCAACGAGACCGAGAGCAACCGCGTCCGCGCCTGCGTCACCCGCTGAGCGCCGGCCCGTAGGCCGTCCACCTTGCCGATCCACGAGCTCCCAGTTATACTTCAAGCGCCAACATATCTCCAACTTTTAGGACAGAAAGCCGCTGCCCGGGAGGGTGCGAGGGAGAGGAGTTTTC
>JAGHYO010000017.1 GCA_017743605.1 Thermoflexus sp.
AGATGTGTATAAGAGACAGGTGGCCCACCCCGCGCCCCGCGCCGGCCCTGCGCGCGGCTGAGGTTTTCCCAAACACCCGATGGCAGACCCTCACCATCGGCATCACGAGCCCGGGGGATCCAAACCTTCCCATCACCCGGGAGAACCGGATCGAGAACGCCACCGTGGATCGTCTGCGCATCGGCTTCGGGGGGCTTACCTATCCAGATTGGATCACCCGGGTGGAGGCCTGGGCCGATCCTCTCGATGGCGAGATCACCTGGACGGTGGAGCCCACCGGCGTGCTGTTCATCAACGTCCAACCCACACATACCCTGTTCGCTTCGTGGGTCACCACAGCCTACGCGCAGCATAACCCGCCGGAGTATGAGATCACCGTGGGGACCATCGGGGGGACAGGCTTCGAGTTCGCCACGGGGATGGCCGTGCACGTGCCGACGGAGGTTTATACCATCACCTATGCTCGGATCGTCTCCACCAGCCAGGAGGGGCTCGATCCTTTTCCGCTCTACACACCGGAGGGTCTCCTGTGGCCGCTGGCCCGCTTCACTGCCACCCCAGAGGACCGGGCGTGGGTGACCTATACCATCCGCCTGGGCGATCTGCGCGGCAATCCGGAGGAGACGCTCCCGGATCTGATCCTCCTCAGCCCTACGCTCCGGCTGGTCGGGGGAATGGCCCAGGTGAACGCATGGGTCCGGAACGCGGGCGCCGCGCCCATCCCGCCCCGCGTCGGCGGCTTCTTGGCCGCCCTGCAGCAGCGCGCGCCCGGCAACCCTCCGGCCGGGCCGCGGGACGGCGAAGGCTTCGCGGCGTGGATGGAAGGACCCTCCGGCGTCTGGCTTCCCCCGCTGGCCCCCGGTCAGGAGATCCCCATCACCGGGACCGCGTCCTTCCAACCCGGTCGGTGCTTCTTCCTGAACCTCGACGTCGATCCCTACGGGGAGAGCCCGCTCACCGGGCGGGTCTGGGAGGCGCGGGAGGACAACAACGTCACCGCCATCTGCCCGGCCACCGTCTTCCTCCCCTTGATCCTGCGAGGCGGACCGTAGATCGGTTGTAAATGGCATCGGAAGCAGGGAACGAACGCTCCTCCCCATTGCCGTTGTAGGGGCGGCTTCAGCTTTGAACATTCTGCTACCGAAGATCCAGGTTCAGGGCTGAAGCCCCTCCTGCAAAGATCAACGCTCGTCGGGATCGCTTCCGCCGCAACGGATGATGGTAAGGGAGCGAGGCCGTCCACAGAATGGAGAATCGTAAGTCGAAATTCATTTCGACCCGACCGCTATCCTCGAAAGCGAAGGCGACGGGCGAAAGGCCTTTCCACACCATCCCTCGGCACCGGAAGGCATGCCGCCCGGCAGGCGGTCGCTCCCTCCGGTAAAATACGCAGGCGGGGGGAGATTCTCAGGCCTCCCCACCTCTCGGAGTCGCACATCGCGATGCCGAACGGATGGGGACGCTGGATCATCGGACTGGGAGCGATGGCGCTGGCCGCCTGCACCGCCCGGCCCGCTCCGGTGACCGTGGTCGCCGACGGCCAGCGCCGCACCGTCTACGTCCGCGGCCCCACGGTCCGGGAGGCCCTGACCCAGGCCGGCATCCCGCTGCGGGACCTGGACCGCGTCACGCCACCGGAGAACGTCCCCATCCAGCCCGGGATGGTGATCACCGTCACCCGCATCACCCAGACGCTGGAGGTCGAGGAGATCCCCCTGCCCTTCCCCCAGCAGATCCTGAAGGACGCCCGGCTGGCCCCCGGAGAGACCCGCCTGATCCGCCGTGGGGAGCCCGGGATGGAACGGGTCACCGTCCGCCTCACATGGGCGGACGGCCGGCTGGTGGAGCGCCAGGAGGTGCATCGGGAGCGCCTCCGGGAGCCGGTGCCCGAGATCCTCGCCGTGGGCCTGGGCGGCGAGGTGGCCTCCCTCCCCATCTCCGGCACCCTGGTCTTCCTGGCGCGTCGGGACGCATGGCGGATGTCCGGGGAGACCTCCCGGATCCTTCCGCTCACCCGCTTCGGTGACCTGGACGGTCGGGTCTTCGCCCTCTCTCCGGACGCATCCATCCTGCTGTTCTCCCGGGCGCCCCTCACAGCCTCCTCCCGCCTGCTGAACACCCTGTGGGGACTGGATCTCCGGGCGGACCCGCCCCGTTCCCAGCCTGCCGGCCCGGAGAACATCCTCTGGCTGGACTGGTCCCCCCGGGGAGACCGCCTGGCCTTCACCACCGGGGAGCCCAGCCCCGGGCCGCCGGGATGGCGGGCGAACAACGACCTGTGGATCGGCCGCTGGGACGGCGGGCGCATCACAGCGCGTCGGGTTCTCACCCACACGGCAGGAGGCCCCTACGGCTGGTGGGGGATGCGCTGGGCCTGGTCCCCCGACGGCCGGCGCCTGGCCTTCGGGCGAACCGACGGGATCGGCATCCTGGACGTGGAAAGCCTCCGGGCCACCCTCCGGATCACCTTCCCGGTTTACGAGACGGGAGGCGCCTGGGCCTGGACGCCCGCTCTGGCCTGGTCGCCCGACGGGCGCTATCTGGCCGCCCTGGTCCACGGCCCGCCTCGAGGAGAGGAGCCGCCGGAACAATCGACGCGCTTCGATCTGTGGATCGTGGCCGTCGAGGGTGGCTGGGCGCGCCCGCTTCTGGAGGACATCGGGATGTGGGCGGCCATCCTGTGGACCCCGCGGGGGATCTTCTTCGGGCAGGCACGGCAGCCCGAGATGGGAGACGCCTCCCGCTACGATCTCTACGGGATGGATCACGACGGGAGCAACCGGCGGCGGCTGTTCCCGCCGGAGGGGGAGATCGGGTTCGGCGGCCCACCGGATATGCTCTGGGCCCCCGACGGCCAGAGCCTCCTGGTCCGCTATCAGGGGGACCTCTACCGGATCAACCTCCTCTCCGGCCGGATCGACCGCCTCACCGCGCAGGGAGACATCGCCGCCATGGCATGGCGTTAGAGCCAGAGCCCTTTGTAGGAGCGGCTTTAGCCGCGACCCTTGCGTCATCGAGAACCGGAGGTTGGGAGTTATCGGAGCGGCTTTCATTGCGACCCTTGCGTCATCGAGGACGGAGGTTCGGGGCGAAAGCCCCTCCTAAAAAAGATCGATGATTACGGAGGAAAACAATCGGAAGAAGTGGCCCCCGGGATCGTGCTGGATTTCGATGCGTATGATCGGGTGGTCGGCATTGAGATCGAAGGCGCGCGCCTTCGTCGATCGATCCCGCCTCGAGGTCAAGGGGTTTCGGCTCGCTCAACCAATTCGGATGGAGCCAGCTCCTGCGTCCGCAGGGCCATGAAGTTCTCCGGAGCCGTTAGAGGCCGAAGGTAGCGCGGGGTCGCAGCGGGGAAGTTCGCGTAAACCCCGCGCCGTTCCGGGGGCAACAACGCGGCGATCTGGACCATCAGCTCGTCCGTGGCCTCCCGCAGGGCCTCCCGGCTGCGCTCCTCCGGGATCTCCACCCGGAAGGGAGGGCCGAAGACCACCCGCACGGATGTGCGCCGGAGCCGGCGGATGTTGAACTTGAAGCGATCGGTCCCATCCACCCCCACGGGCACGATGAGGGCGCCGGTGCGCCAGGCCAGGTAGACCGCCCCCTCCTTCCCCCGGATCAGAGCCCCGGTGGGGCTCCGGGTGCCCTCGGGGGCGATGAGCAACACCCCACCCATCCGGAGCACCTCCAGGGCCGTCTGAACGGCCCGGCGATCGATCTCCCCCCGCCGGACCGGGAAGGCGTCGAAGGCGCTGACCAGGGGGCCCAGCACCACATCACGGAAGACCTCGGCCTTGGCCATGGGGAGGACCTTGCGGCGGAGCACGCTGACCACCAGCACGGGATCCAGGAAACTGATGTGATTGATGGCCAGGATGACCGGCCCGCGATCGGGGATGTTCTCCAGCCCGACCACCTCCAGGCGCAACACCAGGCGATAGGCGAGGTGCAGCAGGAAGGTCAGGAAACGGCGCACCCACGAGTGCCGGTGCACCCGCGTGGCCGTCAGCCAGCGGGAGGAACGCTGGAACACCTGCCCGGTCTCTTCCATGCCCGGACGCCCTCCTTCCGGGGAGCTCCTCATCCGGCCGTTTGCAGCTCAGCCAGGCGACGGGCCTGATCGTCCAGGATCAGCGCCTCGATCAGCGGATCCAGATCCCCGTCCAGAACCTCTTGCAGGCGATACAGGGTGAGATGGATGCGATGATCGGTGACCCGGTTCTGGGGGAAATTATACGTGCGGATCTTCTCCGCCCGCTCGGCGGTCCCCACCTGGCTGCGTCGGGCCTCGCGGACCTCCGCCTCCCGCTTGCGACGCTCCAGCTCATACAGCCGCGCTCGCAGGATGGCCAGGGCCCGCTGCTTGTTCTGGAACTGAGAGCGCTCGTCCTGGCAGGAGACCACGATGCCGGTGGGGACGTGGGTGATCCGCACTGCGGTCTCGTTCTTCTGCATGTGCTGCCCCCCTGCCGTCCCCGCCCGAAAGGTCTCGAGGATGAGGTCCTTGGGATCAATCTGGACCTCCACCTCATCCATTTCGGGCAGCACCGCGACGGTAGCAGTGCTGGTGTGGATGCGGCCGGAGGCCTCTGTGATGGGGATCCGCTGGACCCGGTGGACGCCGCTCTCGTATTTCAAGCGGGAGTAGGCGCCGCGGCCACGGATCATGAAGATCACTTCCTTGAGGCCGCCCAGGCCGGTCTCGTTGGCGCTGAGCAGTGCCGCCTCCCAGCCCTTCCGCTCGGCGTAGCGGGTATACATCCGGAAGAGATCGGCTGCGAACAGAGCCGCCTCCTCCCCGCCTGCCCCGGCCCGGATCTCCACGATCACGTTCTTCTCGTCGTTCGGATCGCGAGGGAGCAGCTGCCGCAGCAGCTCCCGCTCCAGGCGTTCCTGCTCCTCGGTGAGCTGCTCCAGCTCCTCTCGCGCCAGGGCGGCCAGCTCCTCCTCGGCGGTCTCCAGAAGCTGCCGGGCTTCCTCCCGCTGACGGCTCACCGTACGGTAGCGACGGAAGGTCTCCACAATGGGTTCTAGATCCTCCCGCTCTTGGCTGAGGGCACGGAGCCGGGTGAGGTCGGCCGCCACTGCCGGATCCGCCAGCAGGGCCGTCAGCTCCTCACATCGCCGCTCTATGGCCTCCAGTTTCTCCAGCCACCGGCTTTCCATACGCTCCTCTTCGCCGGGATATTCGATCTCCCCTGGTCGTCCCATTGGGTAGTGCTCAGGGTCTCTAGGGACTCCGCCCATAGACCAGTAGGGGCAACTCGCCGGTCGCCCCTACCGCTTCGCCAGCCTCTCCCAGGCCCCCGCAACCCGCACCGGCCGCAAGGGCGAGAGATCCCGAAGGAACCGCTTTCGAAGACGCACCCCTGGATCATAGCGGAAGCGTTCGTTTCGGTCAAGGTGGCGCAGTTTTCCCAGCTTCCGACTGCTCTCCCCACCAGGAGCTGGATTTCTAGGAGACAAATGGAGAGGAGAACAAGGGGGCCTCTGCCCCCTACAAGTCGTCAGGATAGCCGGTCGGACCCAGTCCGGGCTCCTCCCCTCGCTAGCCCGATCACCACTCAAGGGAGGGACCACTTGATCCCCCGGCCCCTTGAGGAATGGGGCAACTGAAAGCCGTGGCCCTACTCACCCTCCAGGCCCAGGCGCCGCAGGGCGTCCCGGGCGGCCTCCCGCGTCGCCTCCCGTTTGCTGGTCCCCCGGCCTTCTCCCACCACCTCCTCCCCGATCCGCACGTGCACGGTGAAGCGCGCCGCGTGGGGAGGACCCTCCACCGCCACCACCTCATAAACCGGCGTTCGGCCCCGCACCGCTTGGCTCCACTGCTGCAGACGCCCCTTCGGGTCATGCCGCTCCAGGCCCTCGAGGGCCTGCGCGATGGCCTCCGGAAGCAACCGGCTCAGCAGGGCCTCGGCTGCCACCAGCCCGCCGTCCAGATACAGCGCCCCCAGGAGGGCTTCGAAGGCATCCGCCAGGATGGAGGGCCGGGTCCGGGTCCCCTCCGCCTCTCCCTTGCCCAGCCGGAGGAAGCGGCCGAGCTCCAAGGCCTCAGCCAAGGCTACGAGCTGCTCGCCGCGGATCAGGGCAGTCCGCAGGGCCGTGAGGCGTCCCTCCGGCCATTCCGGGAAGCGGTGGAACAGCTCCGCGCTGACGACCAGCTGCAGCACCGCGTCCCCCAGGAACTCCAGCCGCTCGTTATCTCGGATCCCCTCCCCGGGGTGCTCGTTGACATAGGAGCGGTGGGTCAGGGCCTCCCGGAGCCGCTCGGGGTTCCGGAACGACCAGCCCAGGCGCTCCTCCAGGAGCCCAAGGGGATCTTCAGGGGAAGCGGGAGGCGTCGCTTCCTCCCGGACCGTCCCGGTGGATCCAGAGGGCGCCTCCTCCGAACGGGTGAGGGACGGAGAGGGCTCCCGCCGCCATCCGGGGAGGTTTCCCAAAAGGCGCTCGATCCGGCTACGCAGGACGCCCATCGAGGAGGATCCTCCTTCGGAATCCGAAAATAAATGATTGGCGCGATATCTCAACGAATGCTCGCCTTGCCTGGGATCCGGGAGGCGCGCCCCTCATCAAAACAAAAGGGGCAGATCCTGGATCTGCCCCCAATTTCCTCAGAGAGCGGGCGACGGGATTCGAACCCGCGGCCTTTGGCTTGGGAAGCCAACGCTCTACCACCTGAGCTACGCCCGCCTGCTTTTTCTATTTCAAATTTAGCCGGTCCCTGCCGTTCTGTCAAATCCACTTCCTCGGGCGGAAGCCAGGGGGGGCACCATAAGACTGCGCCCCCGTCATGCGCCGCATCCGCGGCCGCCTCAGCGCTTCGTCCGGAAGCCCAAGACAGGATAGAGCGGGCGCCAGCCGACCAGAGAAGTGAGGATGAAGACGACCGCCACGATCAGCCGCACGATGCGGTCCCAGCCCGCTATGTTCACTGCCCTGACCCACCTCCTGTGCACAAGGACGTTCAGTCCTGATCATCAGGGTGATGATGGTGGACATGACCCGCGGCGACGGCATGGCGCATCCGCTCCCAGGCCGCTGTGGCCTTTGCCATCGCCTCCGGATCCATCACCTTCATCAGCTCGTTGATGAAATAGCCCTCCGGCACAGCGCCCTCGATGTGGATGACCTCGTTGATCACCGTGCGGGGCACCCCATAGACCCCGTAGAAATCTGCCAGCTCCGGGAACTCCATTGCCTCGATCGCATCCGCGCGGATCCACGGGCTCTCGAAGGCCGCCTGATGGGCCAGCCGGACCATCCGCGGGCAATATGGACACGTGGGCGTGACGAAGACCTGGATGTGGACCGGCGTCTGGATCTGGGCCATGCGCTGACGGCTCGCCGGCGAGAGCCCTGAATCCCGCGCCCCTACCATCCGGATGTCCTCGATCAGCGAGCCGAACTCATAACCGGACGGGATCCCGAAGTAACGGATGCCGTAGTCCTGGTCCCCCTCGATGACCACGGCCGGGACCTTATCGATCCCATAACGCTCCGCCACCTCCCGGTCCGTGATCCGGTTGTGGACCTCCAGGCAGATGCGGTCGGAGAGGGCGGCCACCTCCTCCACCAGCTGTCGGGTCTCCCGGCAATAGACGCAATCCGTGTGCTGGAAGAAAACCCGCAACCGCACCGGATGGGGCAGATCGGCCAGCAGCCGGCGGACTTCCTCCCGGGTGCGCGCGTCCAGCAACGCCATACGGACCTCCTCCAGGGTAAGATGCAGGCCCCAGCCCGCCGCCCTCTTCGGGAGACCAGATGGGGAGGGCAATGCCCCCCATCCTCCCCTGTCGGAGGGCTCGATGGCGCGGGCCATCCGGGACCCATGCGGGCCCCGGAACGGGCCTTTCACTTCTTTAGATGCCGGAGCCTCTCGGAGGTGACATCGAGCTTCCGTGTGGGGACTCCGCCGAGAAAGCGGAACGCCAGGGCTGTGCGCGGGTCTTCGGTTTGTGATATAATTAAGCCTGCAAATGGGGGCGAAATGGGCTCGACGGGGGAGGCAGATCGTCGGTGGCCGGTCGGGGCCGCTCGGACCCTGTGAACAACCCGAGCAAAAAACAAGTGCCAACCGCAATTACGCGGCTCTCCCGCTGGCCGCCTAAGCCAGCGCGAGGGGACGGTCCCCCGACGAGGGGACCCGCTCGACCGGACCCATCGCCGACGGGGCTGGCTCGGGTGTGACAAAGTCGGCGTGCGGCGACCCGGCGCCCCGGAGGGTCGCCTAAGACCGAAGGGGCTAGCCGGCCGGGGACCTTGCCGGTAGGAGGACCAGCTGGCGAGAGAAAGAACCGGATACGCCGGTAGGCACCGGCGGTGGAATCCTCCGGACGCGGGTTCGATTCCCGCCGCCTCCACTGAAGCCGGGCGGGGCCTCAGGGGCCTCGCCTGTTTTTTTAGGACCGCGCGCCCGGGGTTTCGCCTTTGCCGCATCTCCCAAGCAAGCCGTCTGGACGCTCGCATGGGCGTGACCGATTACTACGTCTGGCGAGAGTTCGAGGATCGCATCGGGAACGAGCGGATCCGCTGGGCGGGCAAGCCCGGCCTGGAGATCTGGAGCCATGTGGACCCAGGGGTTGCGCTCATCGCCCAGGTGATGGAGGTTGGACCCCAGGATCACGTGCTGGATCTCCACTGCGGGGTGGGCTGGTTGGGGGTGCTGGCCGCCCGGCGCACCGCCGGCCGCATCGTCTTGGCCAGCGACCATGGCCTCGCTGTGGAAGCCGCGCGGCGCACGATGGCCATGAACGGCCTGGAGGACCGCGCCCTCCTGATCCACGGCGATGGGATCCCCGGGCTCCCGCCTGAGGCCTTCGATGTGGTCTTCTTGAACATCCCGAAAGGGAAAGAGGTCGCCCAGCGTCTGGTGCGCATCGCCGCCTGGGCCCTGAAGCCGGGCGGGCGCCTCTACCTGGCCGGGCCGAAGCGGGGTGGGATCGAAGGGATCATTGCCTATGCTGCGGATCTGTTCGGCAAGGCCCCGGTGTGGGCCTACGGCGGAGGCTACCGGGTGGCCGTGGCCACCCGCCCGCCTGACCTCTCCCTCGAACCTCCCGGGGAAGATTTCGTCGAGCACGAGGCCACTGTCCGGGGCCGAACCTGGCGCTTCTTCACCCGACCCGGCCTGTTCTCCTGGTCTGCCCTGGACGAGGGAACCCGTCGCCTCATCGAGCAGATGGAGATCCGCCCTCAGGACCACGTGCTGGATCTGGGGTGCGGGTATGGCATTGTGGGGGTGATCGCCGGCCACGAGGCCCGGCAGGGGCGGGTGGTGATGGTAGACCTCAGCGCCGCGGCCCTAGAGGCCAGTCGGCGCACCCTCTCCCTCTATGAGCTGCCCCACGTCGAGGTGCGCCGGAGCGATGGGATCGACGGGGTGCGGGGGGAGCGCTTCGATGTGGTGGTGACCAACCCGCCGATCCATCAGGGGTTCGGGGTGGAGCGAGAGGTGGCCACGCAGTTCGTCCACGATGCGCCTGCGGTGCTGCGACCGGGCGGGCGGCTGTATCTGGTGGGAGCTGTGGTGCTCCCCTACCGCGCCCTCATCGAGCAGGCCTTCGGGAACGTGGAGATCCTCTTCGACAATCGGCGCTACCGGGTCTACCGGGCCATCCACCGGCCCCGCCGGTTGCGATGAGCTGCCGAGCGGACTGCGACTATGACGATTTTCGCTCGTGCCCTCGAAAAACCAAACGCAGAGGGGTTCCGGTGAAGGGATAGCGCGCCCGGATCCGGTTCTCCAGATAGCGCTCGTAGGAGAAGTGCACCAGATCGACATCGTTGACAAAGCACACGATGGTCGGGGGATCGGTCCGAGCGTGGGTCACGTAATAGATCCTGAGGGGCTTCCCTTTCCGTGTCGGAGGGGGCTGGGCCTCCAGCGCTTCGCGGACGAGCCGGTTCAACTCGGAGGTGCTCAGGCGCACATGGCGCTCCCGGTAGACCTGCAGGGCCAGGGGGAGCAGGGCCGGGACGCCGTAGCCGGTCTTCGCCGACGTGAAATGCACTGGCGCGTAATCCAGGAACTTCAGAGTTCCCCGGACGTGCTGGACGAACTCCTCGGGCTTGACCCGAGGCCGCCCTCGTTCGTCCAGCAAGAGATCCCACTTGTTGACCACCAGGATCACGCTGCGGGCCTCGTCCACCACCATCCCCCCGATCACCGCGTCCTGATGGGTGATGCCCTCCGACGCATCCAGCACCAGGAGGACGACATCGCTGCGTTGGATGGCGCGCAGGGCCCGCAGGACGCTGTAGCGCTCGATCCCGGGCCGGATCTGGCCCCGCCGACGGATCCCGGCAGTGTCGATGAGGGTGATCTTTTTCCCCTTCCACTCGATGGGGGTGTCGATGGCATCCCGCGTGGTCCCGGGGATGGGGCTGACGATAACCCGCTCCTCCCCTAGGATGGCGTTAAGCAGCGAGGACTTCCCGACGTTGGTGCGGCCGACGATAGCGATACGGATCCCCTCTTCCTCCTCTGCCTCGGCCAGACCCGGCAGGGCCGCCACGATGGCGTCCAGCAGCTCGCCGATGCCGGTGCCGTGGAGGGCGGAGATGGGGTAGATCTCCCCCCAGCCCAGCCGGTAGAACTCCACCGCCGCTTCCCGCAGTTCGGAGTTATCCGCCTTGTTTGCGGCCACCAGCACCGGTTTCTGCGTCCGCCGCAGGACCTCCGCCACGGCCTCGTCGGCGGCGGTGAGACCGGCCTGGACGTCCACAACCAGAACCAAGACGTCGGCCTCGGCAATGGCGATCTCGGCCTGGGCGCGGATCTGGGGGATGAAAGCGGCGGAGTCCTCGGCCAGAGGCTGGGCCGGCCGGAGGCCCGCCTCCGTCTTGGGGGGCAACACCTCCAGCCCGCCTGTGTCCACCAGGGTGAAGACGAAGCCGTTCCAGGTCACCTCGCCATGGAGGCGATCCCGCGTCGTCCCTGGGCGTTCGTCCACCAGGGCCAGCCGCTGGCCGATCAGCCGGTTGAACAAGGAGGACTTCCCCACGTTGGGCCGCCCCACGAGGGCGACCATCGGCTTGCGCTTTGCCATATTTCAGATCACAATCCGCTGGAAACCCGCGCGGGGCGTTCCCCTGCAGGGCACAGGATCAAACGGGCTGGGGATCCGCCTGCGGCGTCCCCAGCCCTCAAGCCTTCATTATAATAGCAACATGAACTGAGGGGCTGGAGCCCCTCATCCCGGTGGGAGGAATCCATGCGCGAGATCACCGTGGCAGCCGTGCAGATGGACGCGCGCCTGAACGAAATGGAAGACAATCTGGCTCGCATGGCGGAATGGATCGCCCGAGTCGCCAGCGAGCAGCGGGTCGATCTGATCGTCTTCCCCGAGCTGGCGACCACGGGTTACGAATGCGGGGCCCGTTTCACCGAATGGGCCCAGCGGATCCCTGGTCCCTCCACCCACCGCATCGCCCAGCGGGCCAGAGAATTCGGCGTCTACGTAGTGTTCGGGATGGCGGTCCGGGAGCGGGTGGAGACCATCCTCTACGACTCTGCGGTGGTGATCGGGCCGGACGGAGAGAACCTCGGCGTTTATCATAAGGTCCACCTGAAGGGGGAGGAGCGGTTGCTCTTCCGGGGCGGCTACCGATCCCCTGTTTTTGAGACCCAGTTCGGAGGGCTGGGGGTGTTGCTGGGCTGGGATCTCCTGTTCCCGGAGGCTGCCCGGGTGCTGGCCCTCAGCGGGGCGGAGCTCCTGGCCGTCCCGGCCGCCTGGGAGCAGCCCTTACGAGAGGAGTGGCGGATCCTGACCCGGGCGCGGGCGTTGGAGAACACGTTCTTCCTGGTGGCAGCCAACCGCGTCGGCAAGGAGGTGACCTACGAGTTTGTCGGCGACTCCATGATCCTCGGGCCGCGGGGTCAGGTCTTCGCTTCCTTGGACGAGCCAACGGAGGGTTACGTGGTGGCCCGCATCGATCTGGAGGAGGTGCGCCGCCAGCGGGAGGAGCTCCAGGTCCTCCAGGCCCGCCAGCCCAACAGCTATCGGCTCCTGGCCAAGCCGTATTGAGCCGAGGCCCGGCCGCGCGCTCGAACACCAGGCCTGGATCCTGGATCAGGTAGGAGCGGCTTCAGCCGCGACTGGCCGTCTCGAAGATCGGAGGTTTAGGGCTGAAGTCCCCTACACAAACCAATGTCTGTGGAAGCGGCTTTGGCTGCGACCCATCACGGTCTCGAAGGCGGCAGGCTCAGGGTTGTAGGTCGCGGCTTCATCCGTGACTTCTGGAATTATTGAATGAGAAAGGTTTGGGGCTAAGGCCCCTCCCACAAAAGACAACTTTCGTAGGAGGCTTTCGCCTTGACCCTTGCCTCATCGAAGGCTGAAGTTCAGGGCGAAAGGCCCTCCTACAAATACCGATTTCTTGCGAGTGAGGATGGAGAATGGGCGCGGAGCGATGGCGGGTGTGGGCAGAGCCGATCCTGGCCCGGCTGGCCCGTGAGCTGGATCGGCTGGGGATCCACCCGAACGCGGTGACCGTCCTCAGTTTCCTGCTGAGCCTGGGCGCCGGGCTGCTGGTCGGACTAGGGTTCCGATGGGGCGCTGCAGCCCTCTGGGCCCTCAGCGGGCTCTGCGACGCGCTGGACGGAGCGCTGGCGCGCCTCTCGGGCAAGGACTCCCCAGCAGGCGCTTTCCTGGACTCCACTCTAGATCGTTGCAGCGATGGGGCGATCCTGCTCGGCATCGGGGCGGCCTGGCAACAGGCCGGTGCCCCGTGGGGCGGCTGGGTTGCCGGGTTCGCCCTCCTGGGCGCCTTGATGGTCAGCTACACCCGAGCCCGCGGGGAGGGGCTGGGGCTCTCCCTCCGGGAGGGCTTCTTCACCCGGGCGGAGCGCTTCTTCATGATCCTCCTGGCCCTCCTCACCGGCTGGTACGGGCCGTTGCTGGTGCTCTTCGCCCTCCTGGCTTATCTTGCTGCGCTGCGGCGGGCTTGGCAGGCGCTGCAACTGCTTCGCACCCGCTCTCTTCCTGAGCATTCGCCATGATCCAGGCGGAAGGGCTTCGCAAGACCTTTGAGGACATCGTCGCTGTGGAGGAGGTCTCCCTGGAGGTGCGCCCCGGGGAGATCGTGGCCCTTCTGGGCCCCAACGGCGCCGGCAAAACCACCACCGTCCGGATGCTGGCCGCGCTGCTGCAGCCGACGGCCGGCCGGGCCCTGGTCGCTGGCTACGACGTCCTGCGCCAGCCCGAGGAGGTCCGCCGGCGGGTCGGGCTGCTGACAGAGCTGCCCGGCCTCTACCTGCGGATGACCGGCTACGAGTATCTTGCCTTTTTTATGGATCTCTATGAGGTCCCTCGCTCGCTCCTGGAGCAACGGCTGGAGGCCTGGCTGGACCGCCTGGAGCTCCGGGGCGCCCTCCAGCGGCGCATCGCCACATATTCCAAAGGGATGCGCCAGAAGCTGGCGCTGTTGCGCGCGTTCCTCCCTTTGCCGCCCGTGTTCCTGCTGGACGAGCCCACCTCGGCCATGGACCCGCAGAGCGCCCAGGTGGCCCGGGAGATGATCCGCAGCCTGGCGGGGGACGGCCACGCCATCTTGCTGTGCACCCATAACCTCTACGAGGCCGAGGCCCTCGCCCACCGCATCGCCATCCTTTGCCGCGGCCGGATCGTCGTGGAAGGCACCCCTCAGGCGCTGCGGGACCGCTTTCTGGGGCCGCCGGTCTATGAGCTGCGTCTCGCCGCGCCGTCGGGGCAGGCCCTGGAGCTCCTCCCGGAGGGCCTCGCCGTTGTAGAATGGGGAAGTCACTGGGTTCGCTACCGCGCGTCGGATCCAGAGCGGGAGAACCCGCAGGTGTTGCATGCGCTGCTAACCCATGGCGTGCCGGTGGTCTCCCTGGCCGAAGTCCCCCGTCCCCTGGAGGACCTTTACCTCCGCATCTTGAACGGGGCCGCTCCGCCGGCATTACGGGATCAGATCGGCTGAACGGAGGAAGGAAGCACATGCTTCTCACCAGCAGGAAGATCGAACTCCCTCTTTCGCTCCAGCAAGGGCAACGCTGGCTGCGAGGGACATGGGTGATCTTCCGTCGGGACCTGCTGGATATCCTGCGGGACTGGCGGTTGATCTCGCCCCTAGCCCTGCTCCTGTGCATCTTTCCGGTGCTGGCCCTGCTCTCCGCGGAGGCAGCGACCCGCTATCTGGCCCAGTTCGGCGCGGAGCTGATCAGCGAGCGCCTGCTGCCGTTCCTAGCCCTGGCGACCGGCTTCCTGCCCCTGACGGTCTGTCTCATCATCCCCCTGGAGACCTTTGTGGGGGAGAAAGAACGGCGGACCCTGGAGCCGCTGCTGGCGGCCCCGGTGAGCGATCTGCAGCTCTATATTGGAAAGGGGCTAGCGGCCCTCATCGTCCCCACGGTCACCTCGCTGCTTGGGGTGACCATTTATCTGATCATCCTGGCCGTGCGGCGCGCCCTCCCTCTAGAGCCGGCGCTGGTCCTCTCCCTCTACGCGATCCTGAGCATGCACGCGGTGGTGATGGTGGCGGGGGCCATTGTGATCTCCACCCAATCCTATAGCGTCCGGGGAGCCAACCTCCTAAACAGCTTCATCATCCTTCCCCTCTCAATGCTGCTCGTCTTGGAGTCCTCCCTCCTCTTCTGGGGCAGCTACCGCTTGCTGGTGGTCATCCTGTGCATCCTGCTCGCCTACGCCGTCCTGCTGGTCCGAATGGGGGTCGCGCTGTTCAACCGGGAGCAGCTGCTCAGCGCAGAGTTCGACACGCTGGACTTGCAAGGAATGGCGCGGGAGTTCTGGCGAGCGCTGCGGGCAGGGGATCCCGAGGGATGGCCGCGAAGCCGATGGGATTTCCTCTGGGGTCCGATCCGCCGCTCCGGGGGGGCGCTGGCCACCCTGGCCCTCCTGGGAGTGATGGGGTTCGTCCTCGGATGGTCCCTGACGCCAGAGATGGCCTCCCGCCCAACGGAGACGATCCTGGAACAGGTGAGGTCTGAGTTGCAGAACCTCTGGGGCTCGTTAGCCTTTCCGCTGACGGCGTGGGGGCTCTTCATCCACAACCTGCGGGCGGTGCTGGTGAACGCCCTCTTCGGGACCTTCAGCCTAGGTTTGTGGGTAGCCTTCTATCCGGTAGGGTTAATGGGGCTCGTCGGGACGCTGCTCCGAACGTTCTTTGCCGTCGATCCGTCGCTGGGGATAGCGGGGATCTTGGCTGTGCTCCCCCACGGGCTCATCGAGCTGCCCGCTGTTGGCCTGGTGTTTGCGGGCACGTTACGCCTGGGCCTGACGCTGCTCACCCCGCCGCATCCCCGGAGCCTGCGGAATCGCCTGCTGCTGGCCCTGGCGGATTGGCTAAAGCTCCTCGGGATCGCAATCCCGCTGCTCCTGCTGGCGGCCTGGATCGAGGTCCACGTGACCCCTTATCTGGCTCTCCGATGGCTCGCCGCCCGGCTTCCCTAAGCCGGCTCACGGGCGACAGACCCGTTCCCCTGTCCGGTCGGTGTGGACGTAAAAGGTCTCGCCGCGGGCTTCCATGAAGACCACGTAGCCCGGCGTGATGATCTGCGCATACGCCTTCCCCGGCTCCGGGCATCCCAGAGCAGTATCCGGCCAGTCGATGGGCTCCCATGCGATGACCCGAATTGCCTCGGGGGGAAGATCTAGCTGCACGGCCAGGAACCGGATCGCTGCCATCACTGCTTCCGGATACGTAGTAGGGGTTGAGGTGGGATATGGTGCGCGCTCCATCCCCTCCCCCAACCATTCCCGAATCGGGGCCAGCGCCGCATCCGCCGCCGCCGGAAGCTCCCCATCGTGGAAGATCGCCCTCCGGATCTGCTCCCCCTCCTGAGCTGTGACCGAGTAAGCGAAGCCGTCCACGACCGGCGTGCCCACCTCCTGATCCAGGAACGGACGGAGGCCTTCCACCGCCCGGGCGACCGCATCCGAGGTCGTCTTCCAGCGAACCTGAAGACGGTTTTTACGGTCCAGGAAATAGAGCGTGCCGTCCGCCATCGCCATCAGCTCGTGGTCCATCCCGGCGATGCCGCCCGTTCGACGGACCCGCAGGAGGACGCGGGCCGGCAACCCGTTCCACATTTCCCCTTTCTTCACCTGGATGTAGGGTTGACCGTGCGGGCTCAGTTGGACCTGTCCGTGCAGCCGAAGCAGCGTTTCGGTGGCCTCCCGGTCGAACGGGCGAAGGGGGATGTCCTGCATCGCCTCCTCCCCGGCGGGCACGATGTAGATGCACCCGGTCGGGTCGGCGACGGCAACGTCGCTGCGGGTGAGAGGCGGTCCCACCCCTGCTTCCCCGAGCAAGTCCCACCCTCGGTAATAGGCGAGGATCGTCACCTCCCGTCCTTGGTAGCCTGTTGGATCTGTGAGGATCTCGCCGATGGGGGTGACAGACTCCCAGAAGGCTGGCGTGGGGATGATCAGACCATTTGAGGGAGGCACGAGCGGCCCCGGCGCGCAGGAAGCTAAGAAAAAGAACAGGCCTGTCAGGATCCCTTTCCTCATCACTCTTTCCCTCCCGGAGGCGGACGGTCTATGTTCTAAAGGATGCTTTCTCCTAAAGTAAGACGCCTGGGCGTTCCCAGAGGTTCCGACAGGCTCTCTTCGTCTCGTGCGGAGATCTACGGTGAGCGTTGCAGGGAGGATCTGAGAGGTCACGGCGCCCAGAACCGACCGAAGCCCAGGGCGGCGGCGGCCATGGACCCGAAGAACAGGGCGGCACTGAGGCCCAGGAGGAGGAAATCGTGGCGCTGGAACCGCACCTCGGTCAGCCAGGTGCGGCGTCCCACGCCGAAGGCCCGCAGGTCCATCGCGTCGATGATGTCCTCGGCGGCCATCAGGGCGTGGAGGGTGACCGGCACCACCAGGGGGGCGAGGCGCCGGATCTGGGCGATGGGGCCGCCGCGGGCGCTCTCCAGCTCATACCCCCGGGCCCGCTGGGCGTCCATGGTTTGCATGGCGTCCCGTCCCAGGGTGGGGATGAAGCGGAAGGCCAGATCCATAGCGTAGGCGATTTTGTCCGACAGGCCTAGGCCCCGGAAGACCACACCATACCGGGAGGGATCCAGGGTGTAAGTGAGCAGGATGGCAGCGGTGATCACGGTCCCCATCCGGCACATCTGGCTGAGGGCAAAGAAGAGGCGCTCCACCGTAATGGGGATGGCCGGAGTCCATCCGAGCAGGGAGATGGGCAGGGTCAGGCGGGCCAGCAGCCGCTCCGTATGATAGAATTCGAAGCCTCCGCGGCCGGTCAGGAAGGTGATGAAGACGAACACAGAGGCCACAAAGCCGGTAAGCAGCCAGGCCCGGCGGGTTTCCCGCCAGGTTAGCCGGTTCAGCCGGAAGTAGAGGAGGGCCAGGCCCCACAGGCCCGCCAGCACCCGCACATCCCAAAAGAAGAGAGTGGAGAGCATCAACGAGAGGGCAGCAAGCAGACGGGCCCGTGGGTCGAAGGCCTCTAAGAAGCTGCCCCGTCGCCGGTAGGGCCATGTCACCAGCACCTGACCCTCCCCGGAGAGACGTGGAATCCCGGGCTTATGCCACCCCGGCGCCCCGGCCCAGCTGCTGCTGCAGGGCGTTGTAGGCACCCACCAGCAACGGGGTGAGGATGGCCGCGTGGAGGATGTTGGGCCCCGCCGCGGGCACGAACTCCCCGAGCAGGGCCACGGCGGGCGGATAACCGTTGATCCAGATGTCGGCGATGGCCGCGAAGGCGATGCCCACAATGTTGGCCACCGCCCCCCAGACGATCACTGAGGCCAGGGCGATGTTTCCTCCCCAGGCGAACCGGAGGACCAGCACCAGCGCCGCCGCGATCAGCGGCACCCAGCGCATCAGCGGGCTGAGGGGTCCGCCGAAGAAGGGGCTCTCAATCTCAGTGGTCAGCGCCCACAGGGTCAGCACCACGCCCACCACGGCCACGAGGCCGGTGAGGAGGTTCAGGGCCCGCTCACGCCCCAGGATCACCGGCAGCCCGGCCACCAGGCCAACTAAGCCGTTCCCGATGTCCCAGGCCGGGAACACCCCCCATCCGGTGAGGAAGTCCCCCAGGATGTTGCCCACAGCCCCGGTGAAGAAGCCCACTGCGGGCCCGAAGACGTAGCCGAAGAAGATCGGGAAGACGATGGCGGGGCGCAGCGCCACTTGGCTGACTGAGGGAACCACGAAGACAGTGCCATTGAAGAGATACGAGAAGACGCCGTAGAGGGCGGCGCCGATGGCCATGTACACCACCTCACGGGTGCCGATCTGCCAAGCCGGATGGTCCGCAGTGGCAAAGTACACGATGTAGACCAGCACAGCCCCGATGGCCACCCAGAGCAGCCAGCCGAAGCCCTGCAGCCGAACCCCCTGAGGCCCGGTCATCAGGCTGGCCAGCCCCATCAACAGGACCACCACGATCAATAGAACCAGCCAGGTTAGAGCTTTGCGCACCATGGCTTCCTCCTATAAGGATTCGTGCTATGTATTAGGGTGGAAGATGGGCCTGAGGGGAG
>JAGHYO010000354.1 GCA_017743605.1 Thermoflexus sp.
CCCGGGGCCGGCCCGAGGGGTCCACCCGGTCCAGGCTCCGGCGGGCGCCCACGATATGGACGGGCGGGGCGTCCTCGTTCTCGCCGGCCCGGTGGGAGATGGCGAAGAGCTGGCCGCCCAGTTCATAAGAACGGGAATTGTAGCGGAGTTCGTAACCCAGCAGGTCCAGGAACGGGATCATCCATCGCTCGCGGGTGAGGGTCGTGGCGGGGTCATTGGGGTCGTTTTCGAGAAGGCGATCCAACCCGCGTCGGAAGACGTGGTAGAAGTCACGGGCATCCTGGAAAACGGCGGCGATCTCCTCTACAAGCGAGCGTCCGGCGGAGAGGTTGAAGTCGGCGGGCTTCTGCCCGGGGAGCGCTCCCTCCTGCAGGCGCTCCAGGATGTCCGGGCCCAGGAGCCCGCCCTCTAGCCGCACCGCAGGCCCCCTTCGGGCCGTCGGCTCCAACGCAGGGGCTGGCGAGAGGGCTACCGCCATCTCGAAACCCCCACCTCCGGTTGCAGCACCAGCAGGCCCAGGACGTCCGGGGGCCAGTAGGGCTCGACCCGGAGCCCTCGCACCGGCCGGCCCACGCTCTGCCGGATGCGGCGATGGGCCTCTTCGAGCTCCCGGGCCCGCTCCTTCAAAATCCTCCCCAGGGGACTCTCGTCGGGGGCTGCCTCCACGAGGCGCCGGACCTCCTCCCGCATGAGGTCCACGAGTTCCCGCTTCTCGGAGGCCGGGAGGTTCGCGCTGGGCTCGGCGTTCAGCAGATCCAGCGCCCGGTCTTGTGGAAGCCACCGGTCCACGAACCCCTCAAAACCGGTCACCAGGACCTCCTCGGCCAGGAGCGGCGGGCGGTCCGGCTGAAGGAGCTGGAACCTCGGCCGGAGCAGGATCAGGGTCGTCAGGCGCTGCACGGCGCGGGTGCGGATCGCCCCGCACCGGGCGGCCGCGGCATGCTCGGCTCCCTCCAGGGCCTGCTCGAACAGGTAGCGGGCCAGGGCCACGACGAACGGATGGTTCCGGCCGACGTATTCGGCCCCCTCGGGCGTGGGGCTGGTGAACGAGATCGTCCAGCGTCCCCTGGAATCGTTGGGGAGCGCGTGACGGATCGCCTCGGGGACTCCTTCCAGGGCTTCGGGTTGCGTGAGCACGTGCCACACATCGGCTTGCTTTCGATCGGCTTGCACCTGGATCCCCAGCTTCTGGCAGGCGAGCAGGACAAAGTCGCGGACGGCCTTAGGATCCCCCAGGACCTGGTCGGTGGCCTCGAGCTCCCGCTGCACCTCCTCGGGTTTGAGGGCCCGCTGGGCGAAGCGAGTGCGGCTCTCCTTCTCCCGCTGGACATCCAGCTCCCACTTTCGGTGCAGTTCTCGGACGAAGGGCTCCTCCAGCTCCAGCCCGAGCCGGAGCTGCCTGCCGGTGGGCTTCTCCCTCCCGAAGAAGAGGGCGTTCACGAGAGCCTCCACCACCAGGCGTTCCTCTTCGGGGATCGGCACGTAGGTTCCCAGAGCGTCGCGGATCTCACGGGCCTTGTTTAAGAGGACCCGGATGACGGCGCCATCCACAGGGTTGTCCACACCGTAGTAGCGGACAGCCTTCACAACCGGGGTCGGCTGGCCATAGCGGTCGACGCGGCCCTCCCGCTGCTCCAGACGGTTCGGGTTCCACGGCAGGTCGTAGTGGATCACCGCGTTGAATCCATGCTGGAGGTTGATCCCCTCCGAGAGGCAGTCGGTGGCCACCAGGACCCGCCTGGGTTCGCGCAGGAGATGATCCACCTGAAGGCGTCGCTGCTCCTCCCCGACCCGTCCGGTGAGGCAGAGCACCCGAGCATCATGGAACTCCTCCGCCAGGGCCTTCTCCAGGGCCTCGGCCACGTATTCCGCCGTCTCCACATAGTAGCACCAGACAATAGGGTGATACCCCTCGCGCAAAAGCCCTCGCACGATCTCCATGCATCCCTTGAGTTTGTTGTCTTGCTCCGGTGTAATCTGCTCAGCCATCTTCTCCAGCCGGCGCAATTTAGCCTTTTCGGAATCGGTGAGCTCCGCTTCAACCCGCTCGAGGAGAGGAGTTGGGGCTTCATCGCTCGGGAGCCGATCCGTGGGCTCATAGACGTAGTAGAGGCCCTCCTCGTCTTCCTCCGAGGCAAACGCTTCTCCTTTCCGCCGCTTCTCGAGGGCCACGCGGGCGGCCCGGGGGCTGGACATGACACACCGCAGGAGGGCCAGGGCGCTCCACCACCGCATCCGGCGGCGATATGGCTGGAGGGCCTCGCCGCTGCGGACGATCTCGGTGCAGAAGTTGTAGACGGCCTCGAAGAGGTCTCGATACGCCGGCGAGAGGCGGCAAGTGGCCTCAATGGGAGCTCTCTCGGGAAAGCACGGGCGGTCTTCCCACTGGGCCTCGATATCCCGGCGGGTCCGCTGGACGAAGTGGCGGGCCAGTTCCGCCCGCTGGGGCTCCGACAGAGCTGTGAACTCCCAGCCCTCAAAACGGGGGTCAAGCAAACCGAGAAGCTTCTGGAATGCCTCGGGGATGCCGCTATGGGGAGTGGCGGTCAGGAGGATAAGATGGCGCTCCCGGTCTTGGGCGAGTTCCCGGACGAGCTCATAGCGGAGGTGCCGGTCCTCCCCGCGGCCGGGGACGACCCCGTGGGCCTCGTCCACGATGACGAGCTCCGGCGCCTTGAGCAGGAAGCTCGGACGGTTCCGGGGATACTTGATGAAGTCGATGCTAATGACCTGCACGGGGTAGTGCTCGTAAATCGTGCGGTCGGGCGGAATGCCCCGCTCCAGACGGCCGATGGTGCCGGTCCCGATGACGACGGCCTCCAGGTGGAATTTCTCTTCGAGTTCCTTTTGCCACCAGTCGCAGAGATAGGGCGGACAGAGGACGGCTACCCGGCGGATTTCGCCCCGATCCCACAGCTCCCGGACGATGAGGGCGGCTTCGACGGTCTTGCCCACGCCCACATCGTCGGCGATGAGCAGGC
This sequence comes from Thermoflexus sp., assembly GCA_017743605.1. GTDB lineage: Bacteria > Chloroflexota > Anaerolineae > Thermoflexales > Thermoflexaceae > Thermoflexus. Next base: position 2,982 of record JAGHYO010000354.1, read on the forward strand.
GGACCGGGTCCAGCCGCA